>SXMN01000332.1 GCA_005777315.1 Verrucomicrobiales bacterium | reverse complement strand
TCCCAGCGGGAGAGGGCCGGGGTGAGAAGTCGCCGAATCCAGTTTCGCGCCCTGACCCCTTGAACCCAACCACTCCTCTCCCTGCCCTCTCCTCTCCTTCCGAAGGAGAGGAGAGGGTGGCCGCAGGCCGGGAGATGAGTGGTCGCGGGGGCGCGGTTCATGGTGAGGGAGAACGCTACACCAACAACGAGAGGCCAACCACCGCCCACTCCGCACTCCGCATTCCGCATTCCGCATTTCCCTCCGCCTCCCTCGACCTCGAACATTACGAAACCACCGGGGGCATGCACCAGGCCCTGTCGCGGCACGCGGACGAAATCTTTGACGCCTTTCCTTCCGACGAACACCGCACGGCGGCGGCACGCATTTTCAAGGCGCTCACCGAACGCGGCCCGGACGGACGCGGCATCCGTCGGCCCACGCGCTTGAGCCAGCTCACCGCCATCGCGGGCGTGAACCCTTCCATAGCAACTGCCGTGATCGAGGCGTATCGCGCGCCGGGCGTCACCTTCCTCATGCCTCCAGTGACATCCGCCCTGGACGACACCGCGGTCATCGACATTTCCCACGAGAGCCTCATGCGCGTGTGGAGCCGGTTGCGAAGCTGGGTCGAAGAAGAAGCCCAATCGGCGCGCATCTACCGCCGCCTCCAGGAGTCAGCCGCTTTGCACGGCGAAAAGCGCGCGGGCCTTTACCACGATCCCGATTTGCAGATCGCCTTATCGTGGCGCGACACAGCCAGGCCGAACGCCGCCTGGGCCGAGCAATATGGCGGCGGCTTCGACGAGGCGATGGCATTCCTCGACATGAGCCGCGAGGTAGCGCAGCGCGAGGAGAAGGAACGTGAAGCCGCCCGCCAACGTGAACTCGAACGCGCCCGGCAATTCGCCGAGACGCAGGCCAAGGTTGCGCGCCTGTTCAAACGTTTCGCGGGGAGCCTGGCGGTTGGCTTGTGCTGCGCTGTGGGACTGACCATCTGGGCTTTCAAACTACGTCAGGAAGCGAAACGTCAGGAGTCCTTCGCGCAGACCAAGAAAGCCGAAGCGGAGGCTCAACGCTCGATCGCCCAGCGTACAGCCTACAACGCCAGCATCAGCTCGGTTCAATCCGATTGGGAAAAGCGGAATTATCGCCGAGTCCGCGAGACGCTCGCCTCACAGAAGGACTACGCGGAGCCTTCATTTGAATGGTTCTACTGGCAACGCATGACTCACCTCGAGTTGTCTTCCTTTCCGACTTACGCCAAGGGGATCAGAGCGTTTTCCGTGAGCCGGGATGGAAAGAGGATCGCGTTGGTGATGAACGATCAGACTGTTGAAGTTCGTTCCTTGCCTGCCGGTGATAAGCTGACGACATTTCTTGGCCACAACAACCAGGTCATGAATGCCGCCTTTTCGCCGGATGGCAAGATGGTGGCCAGTTGTGGCGGTCTGTTTTTCAATGGCGAGATCAAACTTTGGAATGCCGAAACGGGTGAAGAGATTCGATCGTTCGGTGGCTTCGGGAACTTGAACGACCTTGCAGATCCCGAGTTGCCAGAACAGGGAGTAGGCTTCAGACAATACGCCCTTGCCTTCTCCTCCGACGGACGCTTGCTCGCCAGTGGCGGGGCGCACGGGAAATTTGGCGTTCAAATTTGGGAGGTCACCACGGGAAAGAAAGTTCGCATGCTGGAAGAGGGGAACGACGGGGGCTGGATCCACCATCTGGCGTTTTCCACCAACGGTAGGCGCATCATCTGTCAAGCTGGAGATACCCTGCGCCTCTATGATTCCGAGACGGGAGAGTTAATAGATTCTCTGCCAGGCAAGAACGGTTTAGGCGGTGTCGGTTTCGCGTTTTCCCCCGATTCACGGCGCCTGGCCGTCCTTAGGGGAAAGATTACGATCTACGACATGTCGGCCGACGATTTTAGAAAAGTTCTGGTGGAGATCCCTGAAAGTTTAGGCACAGCCAATGTGGAATTTTCCCCGGACGGCAAACGAATCCTATGTTCGGGCAACGCTGATTCGGTGATTTATGACTCAGTCACGGGAAAGCATGAACTCACACTGCGAGGCGGAACGGGTCCGACGAGTGAATTCCTGGACGATTCACGACGCGTTATTTCCACGGACGGCGACCGGTGGATCAAGATTTGGGATGCTTCAGCCACTCGTGAATTGGTTAAGATAGACACAGGCTATGGTGCGATGAGCATCGCAAAGGATGGGAGTCGCTTGAGCGTCCTGCTGCCCGAAGAAGGCCTGGATGGCCAAAAGGTCGAGCGAGCGCGAAATACGGGAGGAGTTGGAGTCGTGGATACAGCTACGGGAAAACTGATCACCCAGATGCGGGAACACGAGCCCAGTCACTTGGATGGCACCGCGTTCTCTCGGGACGGAAAATGGGTCGCCTCTGGCGCCAGGGATGGAACTTTCCGCGTCTGGGATGCGCAAACCGGCAAGGTCAAACAGACCATCGAAGCTCGTAGCCAACACTACTCGATCGGCTTTGGGCCCAAGGAAGACACGATTATCAGCACGATAGAACAACCCATCCGAGGGCATGCGATATGGGACATCGCAACCGGTGAGGAGATCTTCTCACCTCGAACCAGGATTGACGGTTGGGCATGGGCCATGTCACCGGATGGTCGCCGTCTGGCGACTGGCGATAACAACGCCAATGTCAGGGTATGGGACACAGCCACGGGCAACGAACTCAGGAAATGGAAAGCGCACGCGAGCCAGGAATTCGGAGCCTTCATGGATCATAACAATGAGTCCATGGACTATTCGGCGGATGGCCGGTATCTAGTCACCGGAGCCTTTGACGGTTTGGTGAAGTTGTGGGATCCGGAAACCGGGAAACTGGTGCGAACCATGACGGGACACTCCTGGAATGTTGTTGGGGTTCATTTTACACCGGATCAACGGCGCTTGATCAGTCAGGCGCGGGATGGAACCGTGCGGATTTGGGATCCCGCCACCGGCAAGGAATTGCTGTCGCTCAGCGATCCGCTGTTTCAAGGAGTGTGGACATTCTTTGTAGCCGTCTCGCCAGACGGACGAAAGGTGTTTGCCGCTCCAGGACATAAAAAGGAAATGATCATTTGGGAAGGGGCGACGACCGAACAAGTCGCCTCCTGGCGAAAAGATGAGGAAGCCGATGCCGCGCGCTGGGCCGCCGAAGAACCGAAAGTCGAAGAGCGCAGGCTGGCTCGGCTCGAAGCTGGGAAGGACAAACAACAAGCGGCGGAGCAAAAGCGGAAGCGCCAAATCGCGGAAGACTTCGGGTTGTTGGGCGAGGCGCCTCAGCACCAACCGTCCAAGCAAACACGGCCCCTGGTTCCCGGGGATGCCGGCGCGATCCGTCAATGGCTGGTGCTGGCGCCATTGCCATTGAACTTCAAAGGCGAGGACGAACGGAGCCTGTTTAGGCAGCAGATTCCTGATGAAGCTCTGCTTCGCCCGCGCGTTGGCGATCAATCCCCCGGAGCGCCGGGAGGCGTGGCCTGGACCCTGGTTCAATTGAGCGATGAATCCTACCAACTCGATTTCGTGGGGCTGGTTCAGAAGAGCCAACCAGGACGTGGCACGGATAATCTCGTGGCCTACGCCGTTACCTACGTCGTGAGCGAAACACCGCAATCAAATCTCACAATCCTGGTGGGCAGTGATGACATGGCCCGGGTTTATCTGAATGAGAAAGAGGTGTATCGCAGCTTGGATTTGCGGGGCTGGAAAGCAGATGGTGACGAAGTCAACGGCCTCGAGTTGAAGGCCGGCTTGAACGTGGTGATCTTCAAAGTGGTGAATGGCTCGGCGGGCTGGGCTGGCTCGGTGCGCTTCGTCGATGCCGCCGGCAAACCCGTGCCGGGGATCAAAGTCACGTTGGATCCGGAAGGGAAGAAGTGAGGGGAGCGGCAGAGAAGCATTGCACCACAGAGATGGGACAGACGCAGAGGGAAGCAGGCAGACAATCGGTTCTTCTCTGCGCTCGTCCCGCCTCTGCGGTGTGAAAACGGCCCGTCCCGCGCAAGATGACGCCATGATAGTTGGATTTGCATTTCTCTCTGACAGATGGGTCCGGCTTCGCCCGGAGTCTTTCAGGAATCCCAGCGCTAAATCCCAAAGGGATTGCAGAACCTTGACTGGGTTGGGTTTCCGGCTCCGCTTCAATGCTTGTCTGAATTCCCGAAGGGCGGGTTGCCCATTGCAACTGCTGACTTTGATTGGATGTTTTTGGCTCTGCGCCATCGAATCAACGCTCTCGGCCGCGCAAAACCCATCGGCCACAAACGACATCTTTTCCACGGGATATGTCGGCAAGTTGAATATCGAGATCTCCCCTCAGGGGATGGCAAGCTTGCGGAAGAACTCCCGAACATACGTGCCAGCCGCCGTGCGCGAGGGGGAAACGATTTACACCAACGTCGCGGTCCACTTGAAGGGCGGACTGGGCAGTTTCCAAAACGTGGATGAAAAACCTTCGTTTACTCTTAATTTCAGCAAGTTCGCCGAAGGACAAACCTTTCACGGTTTCAAAAAGATTCACCTGAACAGTTCCAGGCAGGATGGGACGTTTCTCAATGAAAAGATCAGCCGCGATCTGTTCAATGCGGCGGGAGTGCCGATGGCCCGGGCCACGCATGCCTTCATGGAGTTGAACGGAAAGGATCTGGGGCTTCATGTCATGGTTGAAGGCTTCAACAAGCAATTCTTCAAACGCTATTTCACCAATGCCAACGGCAACCTCTACGAGGGCGGATACGGCAGGGATGTCAGTCCGCGATTGCCGGTGAACGACGGCGATGTGCGCACCAATCACGTCGGCATGAAGGCATTGGTTGCGGCGGTGCGGGAGCCTGATCCCGAACTGCGGCGCGTCAAGCTGGAGCAGGCCCTGGATGTGGATCGTTTCCTGTCCTTCATGGCGATGGAGATCATGCTCGCACACTGGGATGGCTACACGATCGGCGTGAACAATTACCGCGTCTTCCACGATCTCGGCTCCGGCAAGATGGTTTTCATCCCGCACGGCACCGACCAGGTGCTGGGCGAATCCAACCAGGGAGTAATGCCTGAAGCGCGCGGGCTGGTCGCGCGGACCGTCCTGGATGTGCCCGAGTTTAACCAACGCTACCACGACCGGATGACAAGGCTTCTGACCAACGTGTTCGTGACGGCACGCATCACCAACGCGGTGCGAGAGGCGGCGGCGCGAATCGATGCGTCTGCTGCCGGGAACGAGAGCGGGAAACGCACCGGCTTTGAGCAGCGAGTCAATGGCGCATGTCGGCGTGTGGCGCGTCGCGAGGAATTCCTCCGGAGCGAACTGTTGCGGCAGGATTTTAGTCTGGCCTTCGACGCCGCTGGCGCTGCGAAACTCGACAACTGGAAAGCGATCGTCGCGTCCGGCCAGGCGACCATGGATGCGCGCACGAACTCCAAACTTGCGCAGTTGTGCATCAAACTGGAGGAGCCAGGCAGCGCTTCCTGGCGGTCGGAAGTCACGCTTTCGCCCGGCAAATACCGATTGGCGGGTCGCGTGAAATTGTCCGGTGTCGAAATTGCAGAAGGTGAAGACCGTGCCGGAGTGTGCCTGAGAATCCTTCACCGCGTACTGGCGCGCCGGCTCGCGGGAACACGCGATTGGACGGAAATGACGTTCGACTTTGAAGTGGAGAAACCTCGAACTCCGGTGGCGTTCATGTGCGAATTGCGCGGTGTGAAGGGGGAGGCGTTCTTTGACCTCGACTCTCTCCGCTTACTCAAGCGGTGATGGCTGTGTAATGCCCCGAAGCACGACGGCTTGCCCTGGAAAGCTCTCGGAAAACTCTCGCAACATGCAGGTCATCGACATTTTGCACGCACTACATGCATGAGCATCGTGTGATCTTCTGCGTGAATACGAGCGTGCCCCTACTGCTGTCAGCGATGGTTGTGTCCCTCGTCATGATCATCCCGGATCTGCTGAAAAATAGTGCAATCGGTGGGTGGAGGATGGCATCAAACGCAGGAGTCAGGGAACCCGCCGACCGGGAAGCCACCACCGCCACCCGCCGGCGGACCGCCTGGGCTTGCAGCAAGCTTCGCAAGCACCGAGTCCAAAGCTCACAGCTCCGTTCGCCGGCATGCGGAACGCGCACTTGCAAATGCCGGAGAAGGACGTAAATCTCCCGTCGTCAGCAACAGTTCAAAAAAACCTATGAAAGTTTCACCACCTTCCCGTTTCCGCTGTTCGAGTGGTCATGCGTTCACTCTGATCGAATTGCTTGTCGTCATCGCCATCATCGCCATCCTGGCCGGCATGCTTCTGCCGGCGCTCTCGAAGGCCAAAACCAAGGCGCAGGGTATTTCCTGCATGAGCAACAACAAGCAGCTTGTGCTCGGCTGGCATCTGTATTCCGGCGATTTCAATGACAAGACCGCCAACAACTTCACCATCCCGGGCACACAACAGGCGATCTCATCCAAACTTTTCAACAACTGGGTCAACAACATCATGACTTGGAATGCAGGGAGCGACATTGATTCTCAGAGCGTGACCAATGTCGAGTGGGTCAAGAGTGGTGTCCTCGGACCTTACACGGCAGGTGCCGTGGGTATCTACAAGTGTCCGGCCGATAATTTCGTCAGTCCCGCGCAACGCAAGAAGGGCTGGACTCAACGGCTGCGAACCATCTCGATGAATGCGCTGTTCGGTCGTTCGAACAACACTCCCACTGACAGCCAGGTGCGCGGTGCCAGTTGGTCGTTCGGTGGCGCCTATCGCCAGTTTCTAAAGACCACCGATGTCGTGGAACCTTCAAAAACATGGCTGACTCTTGATGAGCATCCGGATTCAAACAATGACGCCTTTTTTGTAACGGATCCTGGTGCGGCCAGTTGGCAAGACCTTCCTGCCTCATTTCACAACGGCGCATGCGGCTTCTCGTTTTCGGACGGTCACGCGGAGATTCGTAAATGGCTCAGTGCTACCTCGAAATATCCGGTCGATTACAACTACGGGCCGGTGAAGAACTTCGACGTCAACGGCAAGAAAGACATCCTGTGGTACAAGGAACGGATCCAGTTGATTCCTTTCAAATAGATTCTTCCGACAACATTCTCGCGAACGCCGCCTGCGTCGATTCGGATGCAGGCGGCTTTTTCTTTTGGATGAATTGGTGTAACCGAGACCATCTTCCGATTGCCTCAATGCCTTATGGACCCACACTATTCCTGACCGATGAATGATACGCCTTCACCATCGCACGGGGCAGCTTCTTCACGGCATCGGCTATTGCCATGATGGCTGCTGTTGTTCTTCGTCGGCAGCGGCTGCACGGCATTGATTTACGAAATCGTCTGGTTCCAGTTGCTCCAACTGGTCATTGGCCTCACCAGCGTTTCGCCCGGATTGTTGCTGGGGATATTTATGGGAGGCATGTGCCTCGACAGCCTGCTTCTCCCGCGCGTAATTTCTCCCCGGTTTCATCCGTTGCGGGTCTATGGGCTGCTCGAACTGGGGATCGCGCTGGTCGGAGTTGTCATACTTTACCTGGTTCCCTGGGTATCGGATCTTTACACTGTGGGCACGGGGCGCGGGATTTCTGGAATGCTTTTGAGAGGCACCGTGGCTGCTGTTTGCCTCCTGCCGCCGACGCTGTTGATGGGTGCAACGCTCCCTGCCATGGCACGCTGGATTGAATCGACGCGTGAAGGAGTGTCCTGGCTGGGGTTCTTCTATGGCGGCAACATCGCCGGTGCTGTGTTCGGCTGCCTGTTCGCCGGGTTTTATTTGCTCCGGGTTCACGACATGGCGACGGCCACATACGCAGCCGCGGGAATCAACATCGCAGTGGCTCTGTTCGCGCTCGCGCTGGCGGCACGAGCGGAGTGGACAGGGGGCGTTGGTAAGACGGCTGAATTCGGCAATAATGTCGGAGTTTCGTCCTCCGCTGATCGCACGACCAACACACCGGCAAGCAGCTCCTGGCCCGTTTACATCACGATCGCGATCTCAGGAATGACTGCCTTGGGCGCTGAGGTCGTCTGGACTCGGCTCCTCTCACTGCTGATTGGTGCGACGGTTTACACATTCTCGATCATCCTGGCTGTCTTCTTGACAGGCCTGGGAATCGGCAGCGCCGTCGGATCCATTCTCGCGCGGTCAATGGTCAGGCCGGGCATGGCGCTCGTCGGATGTCAGTTGCTGCTTGCCGGAGCGATTTCGTGGGCGGCTTACATGATTTCAAACTCGCTGCCATTCTGGCCGATCAATCCTACTTTGTCTCTCGGTCCATGGTACAATTTCCAACTCGATCTGGCGCGTTGCCTGTGGACAGTTCTTCCTGCGGCGGTTTTGTGGGGAGCGAGTTTCCCTCTCGCTCTGGCGGCAATCGCACGGCGTGACCAGGACTCGGGCCGGCTCGTTGGCGGCGTGTATGCCGCGAACACGGTCGGCGCGATTCTTGGAGCGGTTGTCTTCAGTTTGATCGTGGTTCCGACGGCTGGCACCCAGGCAGCGCACAGGGTTTTGATCGGGCTCTGCTCCCTGGCATCAATTACGATGATCGTGGCTCTTGTTCGTCGTCCTTGTGGTGCTCACACCAGCCTCGAATCTCCGCCGATGTCTCTTGTTTCTGTCGCAGCCCGCGTGCTCGGAATGCTGTCGCTGGGTGCGTGGTTGATTTATTCTGTCGCTCCGGCTCCGTGGGGCATGATCGCTTATGGCAGATTCGCGGCAACCTACGGAAACAGATTCGCGCCTGGAATCCGGGATGAGAACGCAGTTCCCGACATGGGCGGTCCCCCGGACATCTTTTGCACCTACGTGGGCGAAGGGATGAACGGAACGATCGCCGTGACAAAATGGACTTCGGGTGTGCGGAACTTTCACTCCGCCGGCAAGGTGCAGGCGTCCAGCGATTCCCGCGACATGCGGCTGCAACGAATGCTCGGCCATCTTTCCGCGCTGACCCACCCCAACCCGGAATCAGTGCTTGTCGTCGCATGCGGCGCGGGCGTTACCGCCGGATCGTTTGTGGTGCATCCCGAAGTCAAACGCATCGTCATCTGCGACATCGAGCCACTCGTTCCCAAGATCGTGGCTCCCATGTTCAGCAAGGAGAACTTCAACGTCGTGACTGATCCCCGAACCGAGATCGTGGCCGATGACGGCCGCCATTTCATCCGCACATCGAGGGAGAAGTTTGACATCATCACTTCCGACCCGATTGACCCTTGGGTCAAAGGCTGCGCCGCCCTGAATACCATTGAGTATTACGAGATGTGCAAGGCGCGCCTCAAACCGGGCGGGGTGATGAGCCTTTGGATTCCGCTGTACGAGAGCAATCCGGAGACGGTGAAAAGTCTGATCAGCACCTTCTTCCAGGTCTTCCCCCACGGGACAATCTGGAGCAACGATGATGGGGGCGAGGGATACGATGCGGTGCTCCTTGGCCAGGCGGAACCCACGCAATTCGATCTCGGCCGCTTGCAAGCAAGACTGAACAGCGGTGATCACGCCCGGGTGAGGCAATCAATGACCGAAGTTGGGTTCCACTCGGTAATTGACCTGCTCGGCACCTACGCGGGGAGGGCGGACGATTTGCAGTCCTGGATGCGCGGAGCCCAGATCAACACTGATCGCAATCTTCGCCTCCAGTACCTTGCAGGCATGTCGGCGAATTCCTTCATGAGCGCGGAGATCCTGAACGAAATCACGCGACACCGGAAGTTTCCAGAACTCCTCTTCACAGGATCGAACTCGCTGACAGAAGGTCTGCAAGAACGATTTTTCAACACTCCAGCTTCTTGCGCACCTTCTGATCGCAGGCAGTCCGGGGCAGATTCCAATGATTCGGGGCCCACACCACAAAAGTAAGACCTTGGGTGAACCGCGAGGTGGCATGGCAAATTGGCTGGCATGCCTGTGTTGAGGGTTCGTGCTGGCTAAGGTGATTTGCCCCCACCCGACCGGCCTGATAAAATTGGTGCTCAACAAAGCTTCCCCGGCAATTCCTGCTTATTCCATTGGCGATCCCTTCACGATCATTTAGTATCCGTCCACTGTCTTTATCATGTCATCCTCTCCTCGCCATACGTGGGATTCCACCCCGGACGCGATGCAGTTCCGCACCACCAATTGGGGGATGGTGACCGAGGCTGGTAATAATACTTCCGCCGATTGGACCCAAGCATTGGAGGATCTTTGCAAGATTTACTGGCGGCCAGTATATGCATTCATCCGCAAACGAGGTCAGGCGCGGGAGGCAGCTCAGGATCTGACCCAGGAATTCTTTGCGCGACTTGTCGGATCGGATTTTTTGAGCAAAGCGGACAGCTCACGCGGACGGTTCCGTTGTTTCCTCATGGCATCCATCGACAATTTCCTGCGTGTGGAACATCGGAATGTCACAACTCAGAAACGGGGTGGTGGATGGCAGAAGATCGCCCTCGATGACGAGGAAGTTGAACGAATGCTCCAGGCCGAACTTGCGGATACATCCACACCGGAAGTGATGTTCGAACGACAGTGGGGCAGGACTTTGCTTCAGCGCGTCCAGAAACGGCTCGATCAAGAATTCACCGAAGCTGGTCTGTCGGAATTGTATCAGGCATTAAAACCTCACCTCACCGGAGATCCAGGAGCGCTTCCTTACAATGATATTGCTGTCAGCGTGGGAGCCAGCCTCACTGGGATCAAGGTGAGCGTGCATCGCGCTCGTAAACGTTTCCAGGAACTCCTCCGGATCGAGGTGACCCATATCGTCGCCGATCCCGCCGAGGTCGAGGACGAGATCCGGCATTTGCTCCATATCCTGTCCTGATCCGGAAATGCATGGAGTGATGATCTGTCTCCCCTGATATTAGCATCGGGAGAGACAGCAATGAGCAATGGCTAGTTCTTTTTGGAGGCGGACTGCTTTGCCGTCACCGCCAGCTTCTTCTTCTGATCCGAGGCACTGGCTTTGGATTGTTTCTGGGTGGATTTCTTCTGATTCGATTTCGGGGATTTGTCGCCCATGATTTTGAATGATGTTCTACAAGTTGACCTGCCTGCGGCATGATTTGTTTCCCCGCAGGGAAGTTCATCCTGCACAGAGCCGCAGCCAATGTAAATGAGGTCTGCAATCTGATTTGGATCTCCAGGACAGTGAACGGTTGATAACGTCAAAAAATTGTTGCAGATAGTTGTGGCTATTACCGCATAACCTGTGAGTCTCGGCATGTCTGTTAGATAGCTAGTCTCTTTCAAGGCTTGGTGAATCCTCAGGTGAACTCAGTTCAGTGATGATTTTAGACCCGATGTTCGGGAACAGTCTGTGGAAAAGCACCGGTTTGTCGGACAGTAAAACATCACATGAGCAATAAATTGTTTGTTGGAAATCTTTCCTTCAATACCACCGAAAACGACCTGCAAGACGCGTTTGCCGCGCATGGCACGGTCACGGAAACCAACCTGATGGTGGATCGCATGACGAGCCGTCCGCGCGGCTTCGGCTTCGTGACCATGAGTTCAGCTGAGGAAGCCCAGAAGGCCATTGCCGCGATGAATGGCAAGGAGATCGATGGACGCGCCCTCACAGTCAATGTGGCCAAGCCCCGTGAAGAACGTCCGTCTGGTGGCGGTGGCGGTGGCGGTCGTCGTGAATACGGTGGTGGCGGCGGTGGCGGTCGTGGTCGTTACTAAGATTTTTTTACGCATCGAGGCCCGGTTCCGCCGGGCCTCGTTTTTTTGCATTGTCGAATCTTTCGAGAGCTTCGAACAGACTGGTTCCATGAAAATGACTTTTGAGCCCGGTTCCGGTTCTGAGACTGTCTGGAACTCGCGGAAATGAACTGGACCTCGACACAAGAAACAGCATGGGTGGATACCTGCCACGGTTTCGCAGAGGAGCGGCAACCTTTCAGGCTGGACCATGTGTTCGGGACGAGTGAGACGCAGTTTTGCGTCGAATTTTGTGCAAAGCAAAATTATCGGCGGACGAGCCAAGGGTCATCGGTAACGTTCACTCCCCTCGTGCAGCCTCATTAGCCCAGTCCTGAATTACGACTTCTCCGTCGAGTACGGACCGGAAGTCGTAAAAACCACCGCCTGAAACTATGGCGAGTGAAACGCGCATCGCCTTGGCTGCGTTGGCCTCGCGTTCCTCGACGGACAGTATGTTCCCATACAGCTCGACTCCGAACCGCTTCGCCCGCCCTGCCAGACGGGCTCTCGCGGCGTCTCGCAACGTAAGTTTGTGAAATATCCGGATTAAGAGCGGGAGGAAGATTAAGATTAGGACACTACGGGAACTCTGACTTGTTTGGGTTAAGCATGTCGGCTAGGGTTCGACCCAAGCGGAATCCCTCCAACAGGGCTGGATTGAAGCAAGGGAGATTTGAACCAGTTTACGGCGTAGCAAAGGCACAGATTGAAAATGACTGACAAAAGTTCCAAACATTCGGGCAACACTAGGGAAACTTCCGGATCCGGGCTCGGGCGAAAGCACCTTTCAGGTTTGGTTCACGGAAGCTCGGCGCTCAGTTCGGTGACAATCCTGGTGGTGGTCGGGGCTGTCGTTCTTATCGGGCTTGCGGCATGGATGCGTTTTCGTCCCGCTCCCGCTCCCGCTCCTTTGATAACGGAGGAGCAAGTTCCCATGGATGAACTCGAAGAGGCACGCGCGAGTGCGGCGGAACAAGCAGCGACGGCGCACCAGATTCAACGCACGTCCGTATCCAGCAGAAGACCGCTGATCATTCCGGATCAGTCTCAGACAGCCGCGACCGCATCCGATGGCGCCGGGTTTCTCGGAGTGGCAACGGCGGCGGCCCAGCAGGCAGTCGCGCGTCTCGGGGCATTGGACGCAGGCAAACCACTCACGCCCGAGCAGGCGGCGGCGGTAAAGCAGGATTTGCAACAATTGATTGCGGAGGGCGCGGGATCAGTCCCGGCCATCCACCAATTCCTCGGGCAGAACAAGGATTTGAGTCTGGATGAAATGAAAACCGGGAGCCCGGTGGGTTACGGTTCTTTGCGAGCAGGGATGTTTGACGCATTGCGGCAGATTGGCGGGCCCGAGGCGCAAGCGGCCCTTTCCGGCACCTTGCGCACGACTGGCGACCCCGGCGAGGTGGCGGCTCTGGCGCGGCATCTGGAGAGCATGGCACCGGGCCAGTACCGCGATGAAGCTGTGAATGCGGCGCGTGAAACTCTGGCGGAAGTGGTGAAGGGCAAGACGGGAACCGATGTGGCGCCCTTGTTTCAAGTGTTGCAAACCTATGGTGATGCGAACGCGGTGGGGGATTTGCAGCAGGCAATTCCGCAGTATCAGCACTACGGTTTGCTCGCGCTGGCAAATATGCCGGAGGGCCAAGGGATACCCACTTTGATCCAGCAGGCTCAGCAGGTGACCGCAGGCGGCACGGTCAAGAACGTCTTCGCCTCTCAGATGCTGGCGCAAATAGCTTCGCAGTATCCGGAGGCGGGTGCGGCACTGGTGGAACAGGCGAAGGCCAATCAAATTCCGGATCGAGGCTGGGCACGCATTGCTGAAGCTCTCTCAGGGGATCAGTATCAGTTCGTACGTGATCCGGGTGTGGACATGTCAATGTTGCTGAAAACTCCGGGAACAAAGACGTATCACATCAATTCCGGGAACGAAAACTTTTATAGCAATCCGCTGTCGGCTAACATTCCCGAGACAGACCGCGCACAGCGTCTGGCATTGATCGATCAATTACTCGCGGCGAACACCCAGCCTGCCGCCGCCGAGGCACTGCAAAAGGCCAGATCCCGATTGACGGGAAAATAGCTTCATGCCGCTTCTGAATCACTCTGCGCAGATGCCAACGAGGCAAAATGCTTTCATAGGTTCCTTCCACCTGACCACTGCTCCAACCACCACGTTGACGCCCTTGCTCGAGGACTTCGGAGGGCGCATGACCAAGATTTAGTTACTGAGGAGACCGTGGGATAGCCTACGGTCTCCTCAGTACTTCGAATTCAAATCAACCCTCTTCCCCGTCCGCGCGGATTTGTGCGCGGCATCCAAAATTTCCACCACGGTCATATTGACGGACAACGACGGCAGTCCCGTCGGGACGATTTCCTTTCGCGCCACGGCGACAAGATACGAAACGGCGTCCTTGTTCGGGCCGGTCAGCGGCGGCGGCGTGAGTTCGATCTCCTTGCTCTCCCTTGTCAGGCGCGCACGTACCAGGTTCGAGCGCGGCACAAACACCTGCCCGGTGCGTCCGTAGATTTCCATGTCCTTCCGGTCGATGGCCCAGTTCCACGACGCCTGGAAAATGGCCTGGGCCTTTGGGTAAGTGACCACAATCGTCGCTTCGTCCTCCACCTTGGGATAGACATCCGGCTTGATTCGTTGAGTCACGGCCTGAACGGACAAAGGGCGCTGCCCATCCATCAGCCACGTCGCCAGATTCGCGCCGTAACAGCCAAAATCATTCAACGCGCCGCCACCGTTCAGGATGGGATCTGTGAGCCATGCGAGGAAGTGTTCCGAACAACCTATCTCTTTCGGCCCCCGATGCCCGTCATTCACCACGATCTTGCGAATCTCTCCAACCGCCTTCCGGTCGTGAACCATTTCATAAGCGGCGTGATTGCCCGGATACCACGTCGTCTCGTAATTGACGAAGACCTGGATGTTTCCTCGTCTGGCCGCAGCCTCGATGGCCCGGGCATGTTTTATGTTCACCGCGAGCGGCTTTTCCATCATCACATCGACGTTTTCTTTCGCGCAGCGTTCCACCACCGCAAGGTGCTCGAACGTACTGGTGAACGCGGCGACCGCCTGCACCTTCGTCCGCGCGAACAAGTCGTCGAGGCTCGCATGGAACAAATTGGAACTGAGATTGAAACGTCGTGTGTACGTCTCGATCAAAGCGCGGTTGGTCTCGACCACACCGACCAATTCCACCTCCGCCCTCCCGCGCAACTGAGGGATGAAACCATTGGCATGATCATGACTGAGACCCACGATCGCGATCCGTACCGGTGGTTTTTGATCCTGCCCTTTTGCCACCAAGCAGGCAATGAGGAGAATTCCAAGGATCGCGCTATGACGCAGATTCATAAGTAGATTGGAAATTATGTGCGTCATAGGATGAGGAATGGATTCAAGAGTCAAGATTCCGAAGGTTTCCCTCAACGTCATTCCGATCCCGTGCTACCTCGACCCTGCATTTTTCCCCGCTGCGGGACCGGCGTTACGGTGGTGGCGAGGGCGATTACCTCGGCCCGCCGGAAGAGCCCCGGAGCGATTGAGCTGACCCTGATGCTTCCGTCCTTGACGTTGCGGTTGCCCTGACCTTGCCGGTCGCGATGCCACATTGTTGGGTCCACGATGTTGTTGTTGTTGTAGATTGGACCGCCGGGTCCGGGCGGAATCCTGATGACGGCCCTGACTCTGCTGACCAGAGCGGTCAGGTTTGCTTCTGAAATCACTCCGATTTGTACTCGGTAATGCGGGGCGACCAGAGTGGGATGGCCGGAAGGTACGGTCCGAAGCGAGCCGACTGGGATGGGCAGAACGCCGTTGAGACTTATCGCGATCATGCCTGGCCGAACCCGACCGGTCGCTCGGTCGTGAAATGCGGTCCTGACGGTTCTGAGCTGGCAGAACGGGCCGGGCATGACGAGGGGCCTGGGTCGGCTGGCTTTGCGCCAGACGGAAATCCACCTGCTTCTTGAAGCGATCCACGCGGGCCACCTGCACCTCGACGCGATCTCCCAGTTTGATGACGCGGCGGGTGCGGCGTCCGACCACCTGGAGCCGGGCGGGGTCAAAGGCGTAGAAGTCGTCCTTCAGCTCCGAGAACGGAACGAGTCCGCTCATTGCGAGACCAGTCACATCGACGAAAAACCCAAAGTTCCGCAGATCTGTCACCAGCGCGGGATAGCACTGCGGACGCGCTGATTTGAGCTGGGCATTCAGAAACGCGTAGAGCTTCACGTCCTTGCTGTCGCGCTCGGCATCCGCTGAATTGCGTTCGGTGTTGGAAATGTGGTCCGCCGTTTCCTTGAGCGAATGCTTCGCGCCGTGCCCGCTCTCGAACAGCGCACGATGCACCACCAGATCAGCGTCACGGCGGCTGGGCGAGGTGAAGTGGGCGTAGTGTTTCTTCGCCAGTCCGAAGTGGCCGAGCGATTCCACGGCATAACGTGCGCGCCGCAGTGACTTGAGGAAACCGATCTTGAGCGCGGCCCCGATGGCCAATGTGCCCAGTCGATGAAGGAGCTTCTGCACTTCCGGGCGATGACTCAGGTTCCCGCACGCAACATGATGACTGAGCACTTCTTCTCGATATTCCTGAAGGCGGCGGGCGTCCGGTTCTTCGTGCACCCGGTGAACGGCCGGCCGGTTCAGTTGAAGCAGGCGCGCGGCAACCGCTTCATTCGCCAGCAGCATGAACTCCTCTATCAATTGATGGGAGACGTCGTTCTCCACTTTTTCAATCCGCTCCACGCGGCCCTTTTCATCAAGGCGGATCTTCATTTCCGGGAAATCCAGTTCCAGAGCGCCTGCCTTGAACCGCAGTCGCCGGATGCGTTGCGCCAGGTCGTTCGCGTGATGCAGCATTTGTTCGATCGGAGTCGAAGGCGGGCGCTGCAGAACGTCGAATGCCTCGCGGTAGGTGAATCGACGCTGTGAGTGAATCACCGCCGCGTAAGACCGGGTCTTCAAGACATGGCCATCCTTCGAGACGAGGAATTCCATGCACTTCGTCAGGCGATCCACATTCGGTTTGAGCGAACAGAGTTCATTGCTCAAAGCCTCGGGCAGCATCGGAATCACGCGGTCCACCAGGTAGGTCGAGTTACCCCGGCGGCGAGCCTCGTCATCAAGCGCGGTTCCTGGTTTCACGTAGTGCGAAACGTCGGCAATGTGAACCCAGAGTTTCCA
Organism: Verrucomicrobiales bacterium; assembly: GCA_005777315.1. GTDB lineage: Bacteria > Verrucomicrobiota > Verrucomicrobiia > Limisphaerales > F1-12-MAGs170 > F1-120-MAGs170. Next base: position 26,973 of record SXMN01000332.1, on the reverse strand, counting down.
GTGCTCATCGGAAACCCGTTCCAGGCAGATGGCGTCGTCAAAGTCCTTTGCGTCGTCCGGATCAATCGTCACGACCAGATGTCGGCGACAATCCTCGCGCCCTGTGAGCTCTCCAACCTGCACCTCGCTACCGACCGCTCGGGCTTCGTCGAGGACCTTCCTGGGAAAGTGGAGCGGGAGATTGTACTGGCACAGCACCGAGAGCATGTCCACGCCTTCTTCGTCAGGAGCGCCCAGCACTTCGACAACCTCGCCTTCCGGGTTCGTGTGGCGCGATTCCCAGGTTCTCAACTCGACAACAACCTTGTCGCCTACGAGGGCCTTTCGCCCGACATCACGCGGCTCCGGGACATAAATGTCATGAGGGATGCGCGGGTCGTCGGGAATGACATAAAGAAAGCGAGGACTTCGCTGGAGCGTGCCGACGATTTGGGTGCGATGACGTTCGAGCACACGCAGAACGGTTCCCGTGGCCTGCACCTCTTCACCGGGACGTGGTGGTCGAAGCACGACATCGCGCCGCACGAGCACGCGATCCTCGTGCATGGCCGTCCCCGTGGCGCTCTCTGGAACAGCAATCTCCTTTAGGGATGAATCGTCGGGCGTGAGGAACCCCTTCCCCTGGCGGTTCATTCGAATGCGTCCAGGAATCAGGTCCGCCTCGCTGGGAAGTATGTAGCGGTTGCCTTTTACGCGCGCGAGCTGGCCTGCGTGCTCCAGTTCGCGGAGTGCGTGTTGCAACTCCTGCTGGCGGTGGGGCGGCAGCCGAAGTAAATGAAGCAACTCCGGCACGTTCGATGGGACATAGGTTTTCTGCCCCAACAATCTCAAGAGTGGTTCTTTCACGGATCAGATCATGGCTTGTGAATGGGCAGAACCGCAACGTTAGAAGCAAGGCTTCTTGGAAATCATACAGGGGCTCGTTCACGCCTGAATTCAGACTGCATCTCCAGAGGTGCTCCACAAACCTCAAGAAAGAGGGCGTGACAGACATGCAGGCGCCAGATCAGCTTCTTCTGTTTCCGTGGCAGGCTGACCATAGCCAGCCCCACCTGGCAGCTGATAGGAGCGGTGCGTTGTTTCGACGGTGCCTTCCGAGGTTGTCGGTAACGAAAACACCTCAAGACCGGGCGTGGCAGAGCTTTGTGCCGGAGTGCGGAATTCCGCGCTCCGCTACCGCCAACTTGTAAAGCACGGATGTTTCAATTGCGCCGGGTGCTTGAAAAGCGAACTTTTACTTCGCCCTGACGAATTTGTGGAGGCGCCCGAACTTGGTCCACTCAGCGACGATCAGGTTGCCGTCCTTGTCAATCGAGGCGCCATGTGGTGAGTTGCAGATCCCGTCCTTCCACTGATCCTGGGGCAGCCCGAAATTGGCGCGCTGCTTCTCATCCGGATTGTCGCCTACCTGCGCCGCGATCGATCCATCCTTGCTCAACACGGTCACCCGCCCTTGCAACTCGGGGAACACAGCGTAATTACCACGGATGTGGACCGCAGCCGGCATCCGAAGGTCTTTCTGGATCACTCTCACGAAATGACCGTCGAGATCCCAATGCTCCACCCGGTTGGCGTTTCGGTTGCAAACGAGCAGCAAGGGCTTGCCGTGCCTCGTATCCAGTCCAATGCCGTGGCAGGTCTTGAATTTGCCCTCAGCTTCGCCCGGCCCACCAAAGGCTGTAACGAATTTACGATTCTTGTCGAACTTGAGCACGTAATTGGATCCGTAGCCATCGGCGACGAATATCGAACCATCCGGCGCGACTGTCACCGCGCACGGATTGAATCCCTTCTCGTCTTTGAAGAGGCCCGACTCCTTTGGATATTGAAGCGACCATACCTGCTCGCCGTTGAGCTTTAGTTTCACGACTTCATGATCGGACGGGCGTGCGGCGTAAATATATTCCACGCCCTTCTCCGAGCGTATCTCCAAAGCATGAATCCGCGTCGGGCCAACGGCCCGCAGGAATTTGCCAGCACGAGAATACACGACGATGCCCCGTGGAGTGTCCGTGGTGACGTAGATATTGCCGGCCTTGTCGATTGCCGCGCCGCCGTGGCAGGGGCCAAGCGGTTTGTTGTCGGGATCTTTTTCGAAGAAATCAGGCACCAGGGAAAACTTCAATTGAGCAGCGGAGGCTGCGGTGGAGATGAGTGTGATGAGGCCGAGCAAGGTTAGGATGATTCGATTCATGGCTGGATTCAGCTTTGATTTTTCTCTCAGGGTCGGGAATTTGTAATGCTCAGGAGCGTCAGGCGCAATGACGGAAAATAGACTCACGGGTTGACGTGCAGCAATGCACAAGTTCGTGAACCCAGGGAGTCCTCTCCTTGACATCCTTCACAAGTATTTCGCCAGCGGCTACCCATCACTGCAAGAACCCCAACCGAAGCCGTCTCGGCTTTATTTTGATCGAGTTGCTCGTCGTCATTGCAATCATCACCATCCTTGCGGGAATGCTCCTGCCCGCGCTGTCCAAGTCCAAAACCAAGGCGCAAGGCATCTCCTGTCTGAACAACCTCCGCCAACTAAACCTGGCCTGGTACATGTGTACCCCGAAGACAATAACGAAAAGCTTGTCCCAAATGGCACCGGAGATCAGCGAGGCTGGATCGAAGGCTGGCTCCTGACTCCCCAAGATGCGACGAATGTAAACCTGATCAAGGCGCCGAAAGGTTTGCTCTGGAACTACAACCAGTCGCTGGAGATTTACAAATGCCCGGCTGACAAAAGTGCCGTGAAGCTTGGTGGAAGAATGATTCCGCGAGTCCGGAGCATTTCCATGAACGGTAACATGAATGGTGACAGTTGGTACACGGCGGAGATAAAGAATACGCATTACACGTTCAAAAAGACTTCCGAGATCATCAACCCCTCGCCTTCTCAGGCGTTCGTCTTCCTGGATGAGCATCCCGACGGCATTGATGATGGCTACTTCCTTGTCTTCGTTAACCGAAAGCAAACTTGGGGCAATTTGCCGGCAAATTATCACAACAGCGCATGGGGCTTCTCCTTCGCGGACGGCCACGCCGAGATCCGGAAATGGAAGGATCCCGATTCCCTATCCAGGAAGATTGTAGCCAACGCAAAAGGTCCGACTGACGTTCCTTGGATTCAAGTCCGCACTTCAGCGCCGATCAAGGATGGCACGCCCTGGCCGCCTTGAAGCAGTGCCCGTTGAAATACGGGTTAAGTATCCCCTAAATCTGCCGATATACCTCCGTTGTTTTCAAACTATGAGCGGAGCATTGATCGATATCGTCGAGAATCTGACCAGGCAATCGGTGGAAAATGTTTTCACCCAGATGCTCGGCATGACCATGTTGAGTGATGGCGGGGAACCGCTGGCAGCCGAGCCGTGCGGCCAGATTGTGGGATCGGTCGGTTTTGCGGGTCAAGCCAACGGCATCGTTTATCTCTATTCCGGCTTCGGATTCGCCAAGGTCGTCACCGGACAAATGCTGGGCATCAGCGAAGCGGACGGGATTGAAGATGAAATGGTCAAGGACGCCATCGGGGAACTCAGCAACATGGTGGTCGGCAACATCAAGTCCCGTCTGTGTGACACCGGCTGGGAATGCACTCTGACGATTCCATCCATTCTGCGCGGCGAACAGATCGCCATCAGTGGCACCGGCACCTCAAAGAAGAAGATCCTGGGTTTTCGGAACCAGGTTCATCGAATGCTGGCTCATGTCGTGATCAAAGAGGTCTGATATCGGGCCTTCCAACCACCTCCGCGCTCTGACATCAGAAACCTACCTTGCCGGCGCAGGTCTCGCCCCCCCACTCGCCTGCCGTTTTCTGCATTACAATCGTGCGCGAATTTGACAGCCTCGCGCCGATGCAAACACGACTTCTTGGAAAAACCAATCTTCGCCTCCCTGTTCTCAGCTTCGGCGCTTCCTCGCTGGGGCAGGAGTTTCGTCCGGTCGGCTTGGACGAAGCCATCCGTTCTGTCCATACCGCTCTCGATTGCGGGCTGAACTTCATCGACACGTCACCGTTCTATGGGCGCGGGATGTCCGAGGTGTTGCTCGGCGTGGCATTGCGGGGGATTGCCCGTGACCGCTACATTCTGGGAACGAAACTTGGCCGCTACGACCTGGGTCATTTTGATTTTTCAGCGCGGCGAGTGGTCGAGAGCGTCGATGTCAGCCTTCACCGGATGGGGGTCGATCACCTGGACATCTGCCTGTGCCACGACATCGAATTTGTCGAGATGCAGCAGATTGTGGATGAGACCTTGCCGGCGCTGCGAAAACTTCGGGACCAAGGGAAGGTGAGGTTCATTGGCTTCAGCGGCTATCCGCAGAAAATCTTCCGGTTTATTTGTGACCAGACGGATGTGGATTGCGTTCTGAGTTACAACCAATACACGCTGCAAAACACCCGTTTCGCGGATGAGACCGTTCGTTACCTGAAATCCAAGGGCGTCGGAGTCATGAACGCCGGTCCGTTCAGCGCACGGTTGCTGACCAACGCTCCCCTCCCCAAATGGTTGAAAGAACCCGAGGACGTCAAAACCGCCGCGCGGCGAGCCGCGGATCTTTGCGCGAAGAAAGGGAGCGACATCGCCCGGCTGGCGCTCCAGTTCTCATGCGAAAACCCTGACATCACGACCACTGTGGCTGGTTCGGCAAATCCAGAGAACATCCGCAAATGGGCTCAATGGCTGGCGGAGCCGATCGATGAGGAATTGTTGCGCGAGGTTCAGGGAATTTTTGCGCAGGTGAAGAACATCGGACATGCGGAGGGATTGCTGAAGAACAACTGACATTGGTCGTCGCGAAGTTCGAGATGAATTACGGACACAGGCGGCCTGCTTGCGGTCTGATCAGGTGCAAGCTATCGTCGATTCAAGTTCCAGACTGACGTGATTGGTCCAGGCAAAAAATTTCACAAACCCACAAAGCGAAAGTTCAGACGGGCTGATCTTGAAAAATGGCCATGAAAATTGAAGCTTCAATACTGGGGAACTCTCGTGCCGCTTTCACTTTGATCGAACTTCTGGTCGTCATCGCCATCATCGCGATCCTCGCCGGAATGTTGCTGCCGGCCCTGGCCCGGGCCAAGACCAAGGCGCACCAGATCAAATGCATGGGCAATCTGAAACAGATCGGCCTTGCTAACTTCATGTACTTCAATGATCAGGGAAAGACCCTTCCATACACTCAGGACAGGGATCTTTGGATGGCGATCCTGATTCGTAACCATGCCAATGTCCATCAAGTGCGTTACTGCCCGTCGGCCCCGGAGCCAAAGAAGCGGATTTCGAGACACGCATTGAATCCAAATTACGGCACAGCGGATGAAACATGGATCTGGCCGACAAACGGAGTGCAAGGGTACCAGGGCAGTTACTCCTTCAATTCATGGTTATACTCAGGAATCAGCGCGGCGAACAAAGAGTTTGGAAGCGAAGCCGGAGTCGAACGTCCGTCGCAGACACCGGTGTTCGGCGATGCCATGTGGGTGGACGCATGGCCCGAAGCCAACAACGCTCCGGCAAGGAATCTCTACCTGGGTGACGGGCCTGCAGGCGGAATGGGAAGGTACTGTGTTGCGCGGCATGGCAGCAGCAGCGCGAAGAGCGCTCCGAGGTCTGTTCCGGCGGGCGGGAAACTTTCAGGTTCCATCAACGTGTCGTGCTTCGACGGGCATGTGGAACTGGCCCCGCTCGAAAAACTTTGGAGCTTTCATTGGCATAAGGGCTATGAAGCACCGTCAGTGCGCCCGAAGTAAGCGGGTGAGACAGGCGTCAACGGACGCCGCAGATCGGTGAGCGAGGAACTCTCCTGCCCTCAGCAGACTTGATGGAAAGTGCTTCGACACGTTCAGCACAATTGCTCAGAACCGTTGTCCAAAGAATCAAGATGCAAACGTTGCAGAATTCAAAGGCCGGCCTCGGAGCCTCTTCATGGTGTCGTCATGGAGCTCAACGATCCACCTTTCCTCTTGTTGTGTTCGTCCTCTCGATTCTGAGTCTTCGGGCCCAGATCGTGATCAACGAGATCAACCATCGCCCGGCAAAAGATGACCGGACCGAGTTTGTGGAGCTTTACAACAGCGGCACGGAAACCGTCGAGTTGAGCGGCTGGAAGTTTGTCGCTGGAATCAAATACAACTTCGCGCAGGGAGCATCGCTTAAGCCCGATGGCTACCTGGTGCTGGCACGGGACACGAATCAATTCCAGCGCAAGTTCGGCTTTCCCGCATCTGGACAATTCCAAGGAAGACTCGGCCGGCGCACGGGAAGGCTGGTTCTCGATGATGCGAAGGGACAGGTGCAAGACGAGGTTAATTACAGTCACGGCTTTCCGTGGCCACTGGCGGGCGCGCCAGCCGGGAGTTCCATTGAACTGATTCATCCGAGCCTGAACAATGCCCTGGCCGGAAGCTGGCGATCTTGCGCAGCGGTTCCACCCAGCGTTGCTGGAGCCACAACAAACGGCTTCCAGCCTACACCTGGTGCGCGCAACTCGGTGTTTCAAACCAATTCACCGCCACAAATCGTAGAGGTGAGGCACGTTCCGGCCAGCCCCAGATCGGGAGAACCGGTTTCGATCCAGGTGCGGCTGGCTGATCCGAACGGCGTGTCGAAGGTGACTTTGGAATATCAGGTGGTGGAACCAGGCAAGTATGTCGAACTCCAGGACGCAGCCTACCGTGGGCCGTGGACTTCGATGGAGATGATCCAGCCGACACCCGGCGATGGCGCTGGATCCACCAATAACTTCAGGGCGATTCTCCCGGCGGAAATCCAGAAGCATCGACGGCTGGTGCGTTACCGAGTCCGTGCAGAGGATAAACTGGGCACGAAGGTGATGGCACCTTACGCTGACGATTCGCAGCCAAACTTCGCCTACTTCGTTTATGATGGTGTTCCTGCGTGGCGGGGCGCTGCGATTCCGGGCGGATTCAATCCCTTCTCGCCATCAACGAAAGTGGTCGAATTCGGAACAAACGTCATGCGGAGCCTGCCTGTTTACCATCTGATCGCGAAGAAGACCGCGGTCGAACAGGCGCAATTTCGGGAGCAATACCCGGGCAAGGAATACAAGTGGATCGGAACTCTGGTTTATGACGGCAAGGTTTACGACCACGTGCGTTTTCGAGCGCGCGGCGGAGGCTGGCGCTATGCGATGGGCAAGAACATGTGGAAGTTCTCCTTCAATCGGGGCCATGAATTCCAAGCCTCGGACAACCATGGCCAAATGCTGCCCGAGACATGGTCGAAGCTGAATCTCGGGGCCTGCATCCAGCAGGCAGATTACGGACAACGCGGGGAACAAGGCATGTTTGAAGCCGTGGGCTTCAGATTGTTCAACCTTGCGGGTGTCGAAGGACCGGAGACGCACTGGGTTCAACTTCGCGTCATCGACGAGGCCGACGAGTCGCGGAGCCAGTACCAGGGAGATTTTTGGGGCCTTTACCTGGCGGTCGAGCAAATGGATGGAAACTTCCTGGACGCCCACAAGTTGCCTGACGGAAATCTCTTCAAGATGGAGTTTGGCGCTGGAGAACTGAATAACCGGGGAGAAGGGCAGCCGGCGAACCGCTCTGACTTGATGGCATTCATGCAGGCTTACCAACACCGGCAACAGCCCGACGAATGGTGGCGCGCCAACTTCGACCTTGACCGCTACTACAGCTATCGCGCGATCGTGGAGTGCATTCACCACTACGACATCGACGAAGACGCCGGAAAAAATTACTTCTATTATCGCAATCCCGACACGGGCCGCTGGTCGGTGCATCCGTGGGACATTGATTTGAGCTGGTCCGATTCGATGTACGGAGGCGGAATGTCACCCTTTCGCAACCGCGTGTTGCCACGACCGGCTTTCCGTGTCGAATACCAGAATCGCGTGCGCGAAATTCGCGACCTTCTCTTCAACACGGACCAGGCGTGGCAGTTGATTGACGAGTACGCGGCGCTCATCTCCGATCCGGCGGGTGGACTGTCGATGGTTCAGGCAGACCGGGCGATGTGGGATTACAACCCGATACTCGGTGACTCAGGCAAATCCATGCCTGGAAAATCAGGCCAAGGCTTGTTTTACCAGGCGTCCCCCACGCAGGATTTTCCAGGCATGGTGAAGTTGATGAAGAGTTATGTTGAGCGTCGAGGGAAATGGATGGATGCCAGGATTGCCAACGATCCGGCCATCCCGAGCACGCCGACGATCCGTTCAACAGGCCCGAAGAATTTTCCGCCAGGGCAATTGCGATTCGAGAGCAGTGCCTTCAGCGGAGCGGCCGAGTTTGGCACGATCGAGTGGCGCCTGGGTGAAGTGACAGACCCAAAGGCTCCAGGTTTTCACGCGCGCAGTCCCCGGCATTATGAGATTCAACCGGTGTGGACTTCGGGTCGGATCAAAAAAACGGAATTGCAGAGTACCATCCCCGCCGGAATTGCGAGATCTGGCCACACGTATAGGGCCCGCGTTCGAATGTTTGACTCAGCAGGCCGCGCCAGCCACTGGTCAGCGCCGGTGCAATTCACCACCAGCGAGTAATCGATTTGAATGTCTCCCCTCGTGGCTCCGCTTCCTGTGGAGAATGCCACAAGGCAGGCTGATGTGCTGGTGAGATCGGTCAATTGGAACTTGCCTGAGTTTTCCTTTGTCAAAACAGTTTCCACTCGGGCAGATTCCGAATCGACGTATGAAAGCGATCCGCTCATTTTTGCTCGGCACACTTTTGAGTTTGCTGTTTCTGGCGATCAGGACCGATGGGGCACAGATCGCCGAGAGCAAATCCAACTCATCCAAGTCCACTCCCGGACTTGAAGCGGCCAAAACTCTGTCAGTCATCACCGGCGTGGCCATTTCTCCACTGCTGGGTGTAAGCGCCGTCGGCGCCTGGGAGTACTTCTCGGCGGACAAAGAGCGGAAACAAAAGCTGCATTGGTACGCCGAGCCCGTGTTTTGGATTCCCGCGCTCCTGCTGGTTGCCGCTGTATTACTCAAAGACACAGCCGGAACCGCGCTTCCTACGGCGCTCAAGAAGCCATTCGACGTGGCGGAAGCTGTGGAGAACAAGATCAGCGGACTCGTTGCGGCCGGAGCCTTCGTGCCTTTCATTGTTTCGGTCATGCCATCAAAGGCCGGCGACGCCCAGGCGCTGCTGAGCGCAGGACAGTTTGCCATGATCGACGGCTCCGGTCTGCTGAACCTTCTTCTCACTCCGTTTGCGCTGGCCATATTTGCAATCGTATGGCTGGTGTCGCACTCCATCCAGGTGCTGATCATCATCAGTCCATTCACCACGGTGGACGCGGCGCTGAAGACCTTCCGGGCCTCCGTCCTTTCGCTCGTCACGGCGACGGCTTTCATCAATCCGTATCTCGGAGCGTTCATTTCAGTGCTCATTGTGATCATGGCCTACATGCTGGCCGGCTGGTCTTTTCGTCTGATGACATTCGGCCAGGTGTACCTCTGGGATTTGTTCACGTTTCACAGCCGCCGGTTTGTCCCGCGCGAGAACGGGAACCGGATGTTTACCTCCACGGCCATCCAGGGGTCTCCAATCCGGAGTTACGGCAGGCTGGTTCATGAGGCGAACGGAAGTCGCCGCTTCGAGTATCGTCCATGGCTTGTGCTTCCGAAGAAATCATTCGAGCTGCCGAAGGGTGAACTGGCCGTTGGGCGCGGGCTGTTCATGAGCGAAATTGTCCGAATCGTGGATGGGGAGACGCAACCGCTTTTCGCCCTGCCACCGCGTTATCGAGGACACGAGCAGGAACTCGCACGCGCCTATCACCTCGACGAAGTCCGCGATCTTGGACTCTTGAAAGGGATCAAGGCTGGCTGGACGTGGTTAAAGGGGCTCTTTGGATTTCGGAATCCGGTCCGAATCGCCGTCCCGGCTTCGGCCTGACAAGCTCCAGCTCGGAGCCGCATGAATCCACACACGGAGAACAGCGTTGAGTTTCCATCACCAGGGATTAAACTCGCGGACATGATTGGCTGCCGACACATCTTCATTCTGCTGCTAGCTGTGTTCTTTGTAACTAACGCCGAAGCGGCTACCGCGCAAATCAAGAAGGTGCTGCCTCATTACCTCGATAAGGAAGGCCGTCATACCCTCTCGCCAAGCCTGTATGAACGGGATGCCTATCAGGCGCGTCTGCGGAACAATCCCGCCGAACGATCCGCGCTTCGCTTCGACGTGAACTGGCGATCCCCGCAAGCTGTGCCTTCGAAGTTCAAGCTTCGACTCGAACTTCGAAGCAGTGGTGCCATGCTTGGAAAGCCCCTCATACTTGAAACGGAAGTGAAATCTCGTTCCAGCTTCAGCCAGTGGACCTCCCTTACGCTGAAAGGTGACGACTACACAATGTTCGGCGAACTCCTCGCATGGCGAGCCACTTTATGGGACGGAGAAACGCTCGTCGCAGAACAAAAGTCCTTCCTTTGGTAAATGGCGGTTTCAATCTCAGCGGCAACGCAAGATTCACCGACGCCTCTTGCGAACAAAACTCGCCGGATCCCCTCCAATTCATCTGGCGTATTGATGTTCGCCAGCCGCCAGCGATGAACCGTGGGAGGATCATAGTGCTTTGCCTTCAAACGGCGTGCTAGTGATTGGAGTGCCAGATCGTCTTCACCGATGGCTCTGCTGATGCTGGCGAATGAATCTCGCCAGATGAGAAAAGGAAAACCGCTTCTTTCGTTCACTCTGGTAAACACCGCGCACCGCTCCAGCCGACCGGACCTCAAAATCGCATCCATCAGTCGCGGCGTCAGAAGGGGCATATCGCACGACAGGAATAAGACCGACTCAGCCCGGCACTTCATCAAAGCAGTGTAAACACCACCCAGGGGCCCTGATCGGGGAACGATGTCCGCTCGAACCACTCGTACAGGCAACCCTGTTTCCTTCGCCGCATGACGAACGTGTCCCAGCAACGTCCGTCTCCCGAGCCGAACCTTGGCTTTGTCGCACCCCATGCGGGAACTCAGCCCCCCAGCCAGAATGCAGATCTCACACTCCGAATTCTTCTTAACCTTGGCGACCATGCCAGATTTTGTCCCAACCGCCCCGAACTCCAAGCTCGAAATACTCCACAAAATTCCTATTGCCGCGCAGCCCCGCTTTGTTATGGTGCCAGCCCTTTTCCCGGCTTGGCCGGCTTGTCAGCAGTTGGGAGAGGAAACTAACGGCCCTTAAGTGCCCTGCGCCGGAATCGTCGCAGGCGGCCATCATAACAACAAACATGAATCCCGTTTTCCGCGGGATGGCTTGCCTGAGGCAGGTCGAAACAAAGGAAATTTGTGATCAGCATCGGAGTTAAGGAATTACTGGAAGCAGGTGTTCATTTCGGACACCAGACCAAACGTTGGAACCCGAAGATGAAGCGTTTCATCTTCGATGCCCGCAACGGCATTCACATCATCGACCTCAGCAAGACACTCCCGCTTATCGAACAGGCTGCGGAATTTCTCGCCAAAACGGTGGCGAAAGGCGGTCGAGTTGTTTTCGTCGGCACCAAGAAGCAGTCCCAGGAAGCCATCAAGGATGCCGCCAAAGCGTGCGGACAGATGTATGTCACCGAGCGATGGCTCGGCGGCACTCTGACGAATTTGAAGACGATCAAGCGCTCGCTGGCCCGGCTCAAAGAGATCGAGAAGATGGAGACCGACGGTTCCATCAATGCTTACGGCAAGCAGGAGCAGTCCGCCATCCGCCGTGAAATGGCGCGGCTGATCAAGAATCTCGATGGCATCCGAGCCATGGAAAATCATCCGGACGCCATGTTCGTCGTCGATGTCAAGCGCGAGCACAATGCCGTCGCCGAGGCTCGCCGACTGAATATCCCGATCGTCGCCATCGTGGACACCAATGCCAACCCTGACCTGATTGATTATCCGATCCCCGGAAATGATGACGCCATCCGCTCCGTGCGGCTGATCTTGAACGTTCTTACCCAGACTTTGACCCAGGCCCGCGCCGAATACGAAGCCAAGTACAGCCGGAAAAAGGAATCCGAACAGCCACCTGTGGAGCAGGTCCCATCAGCTCCGTCCATTGAACCCGCTGTCGAAGCCGCAACTCCGGCCCCGGCTACCGCCTGATCATTCACGTCTCATTGGAGCGCTGGTTGGCTCGTTCCACCAGCGCTCCGCTGTTCAACACTCCCACAACATTACGATCGAGGAATTATGGCTGAAATATCTGCAGCAATGGTGTCCAAGCTGCGCGAGATCACCAACGCCGGTTTGATGGACTGCAAAAAGGCGTTGACCGAATCCCAAGGCAGTATCGACGCTGCGGTGGACATTCTCCGCAAAAGAGGTGTCGCCACCGCCGCCAAGAAAGCCGGACGCGAAGCGAAGGAGGGTGTCATCTCCCAAAGCATTCTCCCCGGCGCTCGCGTCGGCGTGCTTGCCGAGATTAATTGCGAGACCGACTTTGTGGCAAAGAACGAGAGCTTCCGCGCTTTCTGCGACGACATCGCGCGAAAGCTTGCCACCGATCCGAACGCGGATGTTGAGGCGGACCGTGTCGCCGCCGTCAGCAAGATCGGAGAAAACGTCAAAATCGGACGTCATCACCGGCTTGAAGTAACCGGCAACGGCCTCGTCGCCGCCTACATTCACACCGGTGCGAAAGTAGGAGTGCTGGTGGAAGTAGGCGCTGGCAAGGAAGCCACGTGCGCCAGCGAGGAATTCAAGCAGCTTATTCGTGACATCACGCTTCAGATCGCCGCCGCGAGCCCCGTGGCAGTTTCACGCGACAACGTGGACCCCGCGTTGATTGCAAAAGAAACTGAAATCGCCACCGAACAAGTAAAGGGCAAGCCGCCGCAGGCGATTGCCAAAATCGTTGAAGGCAAACTCGACAAGTACTTCCAGACCGTGTGCTTGCTGGATCAAGGCTTCGTCAAGAACGGTGAAGTGACGATCCGGGAACACATCGCCGCCATCGGAAAGCAGCTCGGCGATGATCTCGTGGTCCGGCGGTTCGTGCGCTTTCAGGTGGGTGAAGCCATCGCAACGGCCGTGTAATTTTTGGATCCCATATTTCAACTGCAAATCAGACTCCAGGCCGTCCATTTCGATGCCCTGGGGTCAATTAACTCCAACCAGGAAATTCCTCCTTCACTCCTTCAAGGCAGTACCGGCCGCTTTTGCGTTTGACCCGCGTTCCATCGACTGCTTAGGTTGCCTTCCTTAATTTTTTGGAAAAATATGTTTGCCAGCATTCGCCGCCACCAAAAGTGGCTATGGGTTGTTATCAGCACTCTGACGATCATCAGCTTTGTCGCGTTCTTCAGCCCCAGCACGCAAAGTGGCGGCGGCAGTGGAGGCCCTGGCGGTGATGAAACCATTGGTTCCATCTACGGACGAGGCATCACACGCGACCACTATCTCGAGGTTGCTCGAGAGGCGGAACTGAACTTCTTCATCAATTATCGGTATTGGGCTGACCAGGATCCTCGAATCAGGCAGATGGGGCTCATCGAGAAGGAGACACACAACCGCACTTTGATGATTGAAAAGCTTTCTCAGTTCAAGGTGCAGACCGACTCGACCGCCGTAGCAAGATGGATCGCCGAGGCATCCTTGTTCCAGGACCAGTCAACAAAAACATTCAACAAGGATTACTTTGACCGATTCGTCGGGCAGATGCTGCCTGGACGCGGCCTGACTCGTCGTGATTTTGAACGCTACGTCGAACACGAGGTTGGCATTCAACACCTCATCTCCGTCCTGGGTTTGACTGGAAGACTCGTAACACCCCAGGAAGCCGAGGCGACTTACCGCCGCGAAAATGAGCAGGTGGATACAAAAGTCATCCTCCTCAGTGCCGCGGACTACGTTGAGAAAGTTAACATTGATCCAGCCGCCCTGGCTGCGTTCTACACCAATCGCCAAGCTAATTACCGCATTGCTGAACGCGCACAGGTGTCCATGGTGAAGTTTGACATCACGAATTTCCTTGCAGCGGCAGAAATTCAGATGGCCAAGGACACCAACCGGTTGAATCAAATGATCAACACGGTGTATGAACAACGGGGCGCGAATTTCTACAAAGGTCCCACGGGCGAGCCCCTGAGCCCGGATCAGGCAAAGGAGAAAATCCGCGAGGAAGCCCTTCGGGAAACCGCCCAGGTTGAAGCTCAAAAGAAAGCCAACGCGTTCATCGAGCAACTGCTGAATCTCACACCAGTCACTCCGGATAATTTCGACAAGTTGGCGGCAGCGTCCGGCCTGGTCACCAGCATGACGGTCCCTTTCACTCAAGCAGCGCCCCCGGCGGAACTAAACCTGCCTGCTGACTTCGGACGACAGGCTTTTCAACTCACTCAGGAGGAGCCTTTCCTTGACCAGCCCATTGTCGCTGAATCGGCAGTCTATGCAATCGCGTACAAATCCCGCATTCCGAGCTCCCTGCCCCCGTTGGAACAGGTCGCTGACCGGGTCACGATCGATTATAAAAAGAGCCAGTCCACAGTCCTCTGCAACGCTGCCGGCGCAGAGCTGGCCCGGACGCTCGGCTCCGCGGTCGCCCAAGGCAAGACATTTGAAGCCGCAGCCGCCGAGTCAAAATCTGAAATCATCGATCTGCCGCCATTCTCTCAGAAGACTCAAACACTCACCGAACTGCGCACTCGCAACAGCGATCTCGGGGCGCTCAAGAACGTGGCATTCACTCTGGCACCGGGAAAGATGAGCGGCTACGGCTCAACCTCGGATGGTGGATTTGTCATCTTCCTCGAAAAACGCGTGCTGGTCACCGACGAGCAGGCGAAGACCGGTTTGCCCGATCAGCTCCGCACCATGCGCCAGAGCCGCCAGAACGAAGCCTTCACGGAATGGCTGCGCAAAGAAATGGAGCTCGCCAAGATTGTCCTCCCAGGAGATCAGAAGGTCACCCCTGCGAAATAATCCGAGGAGATCCGCTGCGAATTCAGGTGGAAAGTAGATGAGTTCCTCCATCAAACTTTCCTCACCAGCGACCAGGGAATTCTGGGAAATCCCGGTTCTTTTCGAGGACGAACATATCCTGGCGCTCGACAAGCCGAGCCATCTGCTCGTTTCACCGGACCGCTACGATCCAGCCCGTGCAAACCTGATGGGGCTGCTTCACCGCGACATCAAGCGCGGAGCATCATGGGTCGGGAATCTGGGGTCTTCCTATCTCGCGAATGCTCATCGCCTGGATTTTGAAACCAGCGGCGTCATCCTGCTGGCAAAGAGCAAGCCGGTGTTGATCAAACTGGCGGATCAGTTTGGCATCGAGAAGCCCTCCAAGGTCTATGTGGCCCTCGTTCATGGAACTCCCACTGAAGAAGAGTTTGAAGCCGCATTCAAACTCTCACCGCACCACGCAAAACCCGGTTTGATGCGGATTGATCAGGACCACGGCAAGAAGGCGAAAACCCGGTTCCGCGTCACGGAAAGATTTTCAAGGCACTCCCTCCTCCAGTGCCAGCTCTGCACTGACCGTACGCACCAGATCCGTGTGCATCTTCAACGCCTTAAGTTCCCAGTGGTTGGCAATGCGCAGTACGGAGGACATCCCCTGCTCCTCTCAAGTCTGAAACCCAACTATCGCTTCAAGGGTGATGAACCCGAGAAACCTTTGATCGGCCGTGCGGCGCTGCACGCGGTTTCGCTTGAGATTACGCATCCAGTCACTGGTGCATCCATCCGCGTCGAATCACCCTGGCCCAAGGATCTGACGGTCGCCGTGAAGTATCTCCGGCGCTATGCGATGTACGATGGCGCTTTCACGCCGCCTGAGAGAGGCGTTTGATAAGGCGGATGGCGAATAACGCCGCCACTATCAACAGCGCGATGCCGGACCCGTGGGACATGCGCAGAAGTGTCTTGGTGGAAAGCTTCCCGTGTCCGCGCGAAACGATGTAGGCAAGGATCAAGAACCACGCCAACGCCCCCGTGGACATTCCCAATACACACACCGTTTTCATGAACAATGTGTCGTCAATCACCCGGTGCGAAATGAGCGCGGCAGACATCGTGATCCAGAACAAGAACACCGCCGGATTCCCAAGCACGCGGACGAATCCAATCATAAACGCAGTGTGAGGATGCAACCGATGCTCCACGCGTTCGACGCTTTTCGTCGTTGCTGGCATCTCTTTTTGAACCAGATACTTGATTCCAAGGTAGAGGGTCGCAAGAAAGCTCAACAGTTCCATCGATGCGCGGATGATCTCGGAATTGAACAGTCCGGAGAATCCCGCGAACGCCGCCGCGCAGTAAATGGAATCCATGACGATCGCCCCGAAACTGATCAGAGCCGCCCATCGGAATCCGCGTCTGGCCCCTTCGTTGAGGATCGTGATGCTGATCGGCCCTGTGGGAATCGCACTCAGAAACCCGGTGGCGAACCCGACAAACGCAGCCAGGGCTGCTTGAACAAACTCGTCAGACATGCCGTTCAACGCTCCCCTTCCCCCGGCTCCTCCTCCTCCTCCTCCTCGATCTCGGCGCGCATCCGCCGGGAAATCCGCGGACGCACAAAACCGTAAACCAGATACGCCGTGAAAATGCTCGGGAGCAGGAATGGCAGCACTTTTGTCCGCAAAACAACCAGCAACCCGATGAACAGAGCCGCAATCACCAACTTGGTGAATGGTCGTGTCGCCCGCAGGTCGAATTTCTTGAAAGTTGGATACTTGACCTCGCTCACCATCATCATCGATAGGAAGATCATGATCACCGGCAGCACATAACGCCAGTTGCCGCGCGCAAAATCCCGTTCATCAAGCCACATGAGAAAGAGCGTGAGCGACGCCACCAGCCCGGCTGCCATGGGAATCGGAAAGCCCGTGAATTCCCTTCCGCCTCCTCCGCCAGCCGTCGTCGCAAGGCAATTGAATCGTGCGAGACGCAGTGCGCCACAAATCAGGTAGATGGATGAAATGAACCAACCAACCTCCTGATACCGCACGAAGACATCATGAAGCACTATGCGATGCACCAGGAACGCCGGGGCCGCGCCAAAAGAAATCAAATCCGCCAATGAATCAAATTCCCGGCCGAATGGACTTTCGCTCCCCCCCATGCGCGCGAGCCTTCCATCCAGCAGGTCGAAAATACATGCCAGCAAGATAAAGAACAGTGCGTGCCGGATGGTGGCGTTGAATTCAGCCGATCCCGCGTCCGCTTCGACAATCTTTGTCAGAGCGACGAACCCGCAAAAGAGATTCCCCGCCGTCATCAGGTTTGGAAGGAAGTAGATCTTCAACTTCGGCGGCTCGGGCTCGATGGGCGGATTCGAGGAAGATGGCATGGTTTCTTGAATTAGATTTTCAACGTTGAAGCAATCCAACCCAGGACGCCGTCGAGCGGTTACTGTCACACCCGTTGCGCCATTCCGATGTTCTCAAATGGTCATGCAGATCGCGCCTTTCGAGGTTGCAATCTTTACCATGGTCATCGCGGTCCATGTCGGAAGACTAGTTGAGGCGCGTGCGTTTGAAAGCGCATAATCAGCGCAGAATGAGTTCTCGCGCCTCTGCAGACACAAAGCCGCCATCAGTTCAGAAAGATTCCGCTTTCACGAATAGAAGGCGGCACTACCTTTCTGCGCGGAACAACACGGATGCAAAACATCGTCTATTTCGATCTCGAAACACAAAAATCCGCCGATGAAGTCGGCGGATGGAATAACGTTCGCAACATGGGCATGAGTTGCGGCGTCACTTACAGCACCAGGCGCGGCTCGTACCACATCTATGACGAAAAACATGTCAGCGACCTGATCAACGAACTGATGAGAGCTGACTTGGTGGTCGGCTTTAACAACCTCCGTTTCGATTACGAGGTTCTTCACGGCTACTCAGTGATGGACCTGAGCCAAATCCCAACTCTCGACATGCTCGTCGAACTGCAAAAGATCCTCAAACATCGCCTCTCCCTTGATACCATCGCCAACAGTACATTGGGTGTGGAAAAGACTGCGGAAGGGTTGCAAGCAATCCAATGGTTCCGGGAAGGAAAGCTGCTGGAGATCGCCGAATACTGTTGTTACGATGTGAAGATCACCCGCCTTGTCCACGAGTTCGGCGTGAATCACCGGCAGCTTTTTTACAAAAACCGTTTCGGCAACCTCGTGACGGTTCCCGTAAGCTGGTGACGCGGTGTTCGCGAGGAACACATGACTCCTGGCGCACCGCACGGGTTTCCCGCTTGCGCAACTTTCCAGCGTGAGGCTTTACTGATCTCCGAAAAATGACCCTGAACCGATTCTGATTTCTATGCGCCAAATCCCCATCCTCTGCCACCCACGCCGCGCAATTGCCCCCAGTTTCGCCGCACAAGAAGACAAGTCAGGAGAGCACGTGAGGATCGCCAATTCCCACCAGCACTTCCGACGGCTCTGCCACCATCTCGCCACCGGCCTATTGCTCCTGACGGTCCTCGGCAAGCCTGATGCCGCGGATGCCGACAAACCTCCGGTGCCAACGGTCTCCAACACCGCCACGGACACAGCCAAGCCCGCCGCCCCGCAGGCCGCAGCCAGCGCCGCTGCTCGCGAGCCCGCCTTCCAGTTTGAGGATGGCGGCCGTGTTGTGTTCCTTGGCGACACGTTTATCGAGCGTGAGGGAGCTTACGGTTACATCGAGACCCGGATCACATCCGAGTTTCCGGGAAAGCGAATCACGTTCCGAAATCTTGGATGGAGCGGTGATACACCGGTCGGTCTGGCGCGAGTAAGCTTCGACTGGAGCAAACCTGAGTCCGAGTGGTTCCGCCAGCTCAAGGAGTCGATCGCAGCCGTCAAACCCAACGTGGTCATCCTTGGCTACGGCATGGCGAACTCCTTCGACGGCGAGGCAGGTCTTCCAAAATTCAAATCGGACATCAAGCGATTGATGGACATCATCCAGGAAACCGCTTCGGAAAGACCTGTCCGGTTCGTCATCCTTGGCCCAGTCCGTCATGAGAAACTCGGCTCTCCCCTGCCCGATCCAACGCCACACAATGCCCAACTCGCGCTCTACACTCAGGCGCTCCGCGAAATCGCCACCGAGCGGAAGTCGCGCTTTGTCCCTCTCTTCGAGTTGCTGCCTGACGGCACAACCACATCCCCTGCCCGCCCGTTGACTGACAATGGCATTCACCTGAACGCCTACGGCTACTGGCGCGCCGCCGAGACGATCGCCAGAGGTCTCGGATGGCTGCCAAATGTCTGGCAGGCGAGTATCCTGAAAGATGGAGAACTCCGCCGTGGCAGTTTCGGCATCGCGGTGACCAATATCGTCAAGCGGACGAACTATGTGGCATACGAAGGCACACCTGAGAATCTTGATTTGCCACCAGTCCCGGCCACCCCGGCGCATCGGATCAGTCAGAATGTGTTAATGCAGTTTCTCGATATCAAGGACGGCTCTTACACACTCAAAATCGATGACCAGACTGTGACCAACCGGACAACTCGCGATTGGAAATCCGGCGTTGCAATCACCAATGCTCCGTCGCACCAACAGGCCGAAGACCTGCGGAAAACCATCGTCCAGAAGAACGAACTCTTCTTTCATCGCTGGCGGCCGCAAAACCACACCTACCTCTTCGGTTTCCGCAAACACGAGCAAGGACAGAACGCCCGCGAGATGGCCGAATTCGATCCGCTTGTGGCCGAGTTGGAGAACAAAATCGATTCCCTCAAACGGCCGCGAAAGCACCGCTTTGAATTGATCGAAGCCAACGCAGCGTCCGCGACCAGTGAATCCGGCAAACCCACCGCATCGAGTCCTGTCAAAAGCCCGACGACTCGATCCGCGCTGCCCGCTCCGATCACCTTGCAGCCGACACCCGAGTTCGAAGTTCAACCCGGCTTCGAGGTCAACCTTTTCGCGGAGAGCCCGCAACTCGCCAAACCGATCCAGATGAACTTCGATGCTCAGGGGCGTCTCTGGATCGCCAGCTCCGAAGTTTACCCTCAAATCAAACCCGGCCAGGCCGCGAATGATAAAATTCTTGTTCTCGAAGACACCAACGGTGACGGCAAAGCTGAAACTTCCACCGTGTTCGCCGATGGACTTCTCATCCCCACGGGAGTTGAACCCGGAGACGGTGGTGTGTACGTCGGCGCAAGCACCGAGTTACTCTTCTTCAAAGATACCGATGGTGATGGCAAGGCGGATCAGCGGAAAGTCGTCCTCTCGGGTTTCGGCACCGAAGACACTCATCACATCCTTCACACGTTGCGTTGGGGCCACGACGGACAGCTTTATTTCAACCAGTCCATCTACATTCACAGCCACATCGAAACGCCGCATGGTGTTGTGCGATTGAACAGTGGCGGCACCTGGCATCTCCGCACGGACACGCTGGAACTCGGCGTCTTTCTCAAGGGCTTCTGCAACCCTTGGGGCCATCACTTCGACGCCTTTGGTCAATCCTTCGAGACGGACGGCGCAGGATTTCAAGGCGTGAGCTGGGGCATGCAGGGCGCCACTTATTTCACATACTCCGACATGCGCCGTGAGATGAAGAGCATCAGTCCGGGCAACTACCCGAAATTCTGCGGCATTGAAGTTCTCGAAAGCCGCCAGTTTCCGGACGACTGGCAGGGCGACATCATCACGGCCGATTTCCGCGCCCATCGCATTGTGCGATTCAAGCCAAGCGAGCTTGGTGCCGGCTACTCCACCAAGGAAATGCCCGACCTCCTGCGCACAACCAACGTCACTTTCCGCCCCATCGACGTGAAGCTCGGCCCGGACGGTGCGATCTACGTAGCCGACTGGTCCAACCCTATCATTCAACACGGCGAAGTGGACTTCCGCGACCCTCGCCGCGATCATGAGAACGGCCGCATCTGGCGCATTACGGCCAAAGGCCGTCCGCTGAACACTCGCAAAGATTTCACGAAACTCCCCAACAACGAACTTCTCGATGCCCTCCTTTCGCCGAACAATTACGACCGCCAGCGTGCCCGGCGGGTGTTGACTGAGCGGGGAGCGGGCAACGCTCAAAGCGACCTGGCAGCATGGGCAAAGTCACACACAGACGAAAAAGCTTCGCTCGAAGCGCTCTGGATGTATCAGGCATTCGACATCGTGGACCAGGAAATGTTGGACCGGGTTCTTGCCGCCAAGGACGGACGCTTAAGAGCCGCGGCGGCGCGTGTTTTGCAGTTCTGGCAAAAACGAATTCCCACTTCAGGCGATCAACTTTCCAAGCTTGTGCTGGATGAACATCCACGCGTCCGAGTGGAGGCCATGCGCGCACTCAGCAAGATTCCGTCGGCTTCATCGGCTACCGCCGTTCTAAGTGCGCTGGACAAACCAATGGATGAGTTTCTCGATTATGCCGCCTGGTTGAGCATCAATGATCTTGCGAAACCATGGACGGAGGCCGTGCAGTCTGGCGCGTGGAGGATCGAAGGCCGCGAGAAACAACTCGAGTTCGCACTTCAATCGATTCAGTCGAAGTTCGCCGCGCCCCTGCTGGCAAAACTCCTGGAGTCGCGTCCTATTCCGCGAGACGGTTCAGGACCGTGGATTGATCTGATCGGCAAAGCCGGTTCCGAGAAGGAACTCGATCAACTTCTCCAGGCAGCCGCCGGACAGAAACTGGACGACAACACCACAGCACGAGTACTGTCCGTGCTCGCCAAAGCCGCGAAGGATCGCAAGATCAAACCTTCAGTCAGCTCAGAATCCGTCGCATCATTTCTAAAATCCTCCAACTCATCGGTCCGGGAGCAAGCAGCGAGACTCGCGGGAGCGTGGAAACAAAGTTCACTTGCACCCGAGCTGATTGAGCTCGCCCGCGATCCAGCCGCCGCGAACATCCGACAAGCCGCCTTCGACAGTCTGCGCGAGATCGGCGGTGCCGGCGTCTTTGAAGGCATCCAAAGCATGACCTCGAAGGAAACACCAGCGCCAGTGCGACGCCAGGCGGTCCAAACGCTCGCCATGTTGAACTTGAACAAAGCCATGCCCAGCGCGCTGGAGGCTCTGGCTGACTCGACTTCGGAGAGCGAAGCGGTGGAGGTCTGGAGGACACTCCTCTCGACGAAAGGGGCAGCGAAGACTGTCACGCAGGCATTGCCGAAGAGCGGTTTCGCCACGGTCGCTGCAAAAGCAGGCATGAAGGTCGCCAGGGAAAATGGTCGAAATGAACCCGAGTTGATCCTTGCCCTTGCCCGCAGTGGAGGCCTCGAGGACGACTCCAGGAATCTGACAGCCACGGAGATTCAGGAAATGATCGCCAGCGTGCGACGAACTGGCGATGCCGCTCGCGGGGAACAGATCTACCGACGCTCCGAGCTGGCATGCGCCGCGTGCCATGCCATTGGTGGCGTTGGCGGAAAGGTCGGCCCTGATCTCACTTCCATCGGCGCGAGCGCCCCGGTGGATTACCTGATCGAATCGCTCCTGTATCCCAATCGCAAGATCAAGGAGGGTTACCATTCGTTTGTGATCGAGACAAAAGATGGCGAAGAAGTTTCTGGAGTGGTGGTTCAGGAAAACACCGAGCAGATTACGATTCGTGACGCCACCAATCGCGAAGTCACTGTTCAGAAGGGCAACATCCAGCGCAAGACTCAGGGTGGTTCGCTCATGCCCTCGGGACTGTCCGACGGCCTGAACGCTTCGGATCAACTCGACCTCTATCGCTTCCTCTCGGAGCTCGGCAAGCCGGGTGCCTACGACGCCTCCAAGGGAAACGTGGCCCGTTTCTGGCGTGTTCGGCCATTCCTTCACACGGACGAACAAGTTGGCGAAGGTCCGCTCATCACTGGAGATTTGAACGCGCCGCAATGGAAGCCGCTCGCATCCTTTGTGGATGGACGCCTTACACGTGAAATGATGTCCGAAAACATCCAGGTCAATAAATACACAGGCGTCACAGGCGTCTTCACCGCCACGCGAATCCAGGTGCCAAGAGCCGGCCCCGTGCGGCTCAAGATACCTGGCGTCAAGCCGATGGCCGCATGGATCGACGGCAAACCTGTGGCCGGCGACGGTGTCCTCACCGCGGAACTCTCCGCCGGCACGCACACGGTCGTGATGAAATTGGACCCAAAGAAACTTCCGGAATTTGTCCGACTCGAAACTGAAGACGGAACATTTCTGACGAACTGAGCATGAAACCACGGATTCGCCTCCTTGTTCTCGGATTAAGCTGTTGCCTCCTTGCAAGCGGCTGCACCGCTTTCCGCTCTGAATGGAAATCCGCAGCCAAGATTCCCGTTCCAACCGACGACATCGCCGGTCGCTGGAAAGGAACCTGGCGGAGCGATGTCAACGGCCATCACGGAGGCCTGCGCTGCATCGTGACGAAGCTAGACGCCTCCTCTTACAGGTTTTATTACGACGCGAGCTACAAGAGAATTCTCCACGGGTATTACACCATCACACAAACTGTGGCTCGTGCGGACCATACGTTCAAACTGCGAGGATCGGCTGAACTCCCGAAAATCTTTGGAGGCCACTACGATTACGAAGGAACGGCGACAGCCACAAACCTCACCTCCAATTACACAGCCAAGGCGGACCATGGCGTGTTCCAGATGATGCGACCCTGACAATCAAAGTGCCGTGACAAACGCTCCCCAGATGCACCATTGCTCCTAAGTTCTTGCATTTTTGGAACTCAAGGTGAGAACTAGCCCGCATATCGATGACAGCCTCAATTACCCATCACTAATTCCAGCTGACTAGCCATGAATCCAAACCACTCCATCAACCGCCGCCAATTCCTCCAAACAGCAGGCGCAGCGGGCGCGGTGCTTGCCTCTGGTGCGACCACCAGTTTATTCGCCGCCGAACCAAACTCAAAACTCAAGATCAAGCTCGGCATTGATAATTTTGCCGTGCGAGCAATGGGTTGGAATGCCCCGCAGTTGATAGACTATGCGCACACGCTCAAGACGGATGTCCTCTTCATCACCGATCTCAAACCGTTCGAAAAACACAACGACGCTTCTTTGAAGGACGTGGCGAAGAACGCGGCGGACAAAGGCATTCAAATCTACCTTGGCTCGTGGAGTATTTGTCCGACATCCAAATCATTCAAAAAGGACTGGGGCACCGCCGAGGAACATCTTGCTCTTGGCATTCGCATGGCAAAGGCGCTGGGCTCTCCCGTTTTCCGAATCATCCTGGGAAGTCGCGACGACCGCCGGACACCGGGCGGCATCGAAGCACGCATCAAGGACACGGTGGCAGTCCTGAAAAGCCAGCGATCCAAAGCCATTGACGCCGGAGTGAAAATCGCCGTAGAGAATCACGCCGGGGACATGCAGGCGTGGGAGCTGGTCAACCTCGTGGAAGAAGCCGGCAAGGATTATGTGGGCGTGAACTTGGATTCCGGCAACGCCGCCTGGACATTGGAAGATCCGAGAGAGAGCCTGGAAATACTGGGCCCGTACGCCTCCGCCACCAGCCTGCGCGATGACATGATCTGGGAGTCCGAGAACGGAGCCAAAGTGCAATGGACCGCGATGGGTGAAGGTCTGATCGACTGGAAAGCTTACTTCAAACGCTTTGCGGAACTTTGTCCCGGAGTCCCCGTGATGATCGAGACGATCTCCGGCTTCTCGGTTGAATTCCCCTACCTCAAGGATGAGTTCTGGGGCGCGTTTCCGAAAGCCCGGGCCCGCGATTTTGCCAAGTTCCTGGCACTGGCGAGGCGTGGACGTGCGATCGATGCCCGCGAGCCTGGCGAGGCGAAAGCGAAACAGGATTACCAAAAAGGCGAGATCGAGCGAAGCATCAAGTATTGCAAGGAAGTGGCCGGAATCGGCCTCAAAGCTTGAGCTACTGCCAAGACCGAGGGATAGACTGCGAATGACGGCGAACGCCACGGGTGCAGGTGCGAGGCGCGAACCCGGGAAGATGCCCGCAGCGGCCTCTGACCAAGAGAGCAACGAAGCAGATGCGCCCGTGCCGCCGCCGAGATTTGTAGTCTATCCCGCGGTCTTGGCAGTAAGTCGCGGAAGATTCAGCAGTCACTTTGCGCCACGCAATTTTTCGATCAGCCAGGCCATTTCTTCTCGAAACTCATCTGGCGTGGCAACGGTCTGAGCCACTTCGGCTTCAAGCAGTTCGCGGTACTTTTGGCGCAGGCGAAAGACCTGCAACCGTACGGCGGATTCACCAAGTTTGAGTTGTTCGGCCAAGGCGCGATACGGTACTTTGACTCCGTTCCAAGCCAGGCATTCCCCCAGCACCTCAAACATCGCCAACTTTCCTCGCTCCGAGTAAAGTGCGCGCACACTCGCCCTCGCTCGTTCAGCCACTCCCCGCGTCCAGGTCCGCTCGAAAATCCGGTCAGGCGAGTCCTCGTGCGTAGGCTCGTCGGGACTTCCTGCTTCGGCGAGCACTTCCACCGACAAAAGCTCGATGCCGTGGCCACGCTTCAAGGTCTGCCGGGCGCGCTCGGCATCCGCGAGATGATGCCGTAGTTCGGTCAGGAGCAGCGTGCGCAAGCGGCCACGGTTTCGATCCGCCTTCTGGAGTGTGTCTCCCTCGATGATGTTCGCGAAAAATCCCTGCGTAAAATCCTCGGCGTCATGCTGGGAGTAACCCTGACGTCGCAAGTAAGCAAAGATCGGCGGCCAGTAAATGCGGCAGAGTTCTTCCAACGCCGCGCGAGCTTTGGGCTCGTCCGGCCGGCGGGCTTCCAGCACGAGCGACCACCGCGTGGGCGGGAAAGCCCGCGCGGGTGGCGGTGCATTCGGGCAAAGTTCTAGTTCAACCATCTTGAATCCGCCGACGCTACTGGCGGACGGAGAAACGTAGGCGGAAATTGTTTCGAATCCAATGAAACATTTTCCGCCCAATCCCGGTAGCACCAATGGAATGAACCTGTTTTGCCAAACCGCCGAACGACCACGCGAGGCTCACGCCCCGGCGTTGGAAGCACAAGCGTACGTACAACTCAGGACAAGTCGAAACACAAACATTCAAAATCCAACCAACGAATAGCATGAAATATCGCGTTACCACATCATTGATCCTGGCCGTTTTAGGCCTGGGATTCACCATCGCCGCCACAAGCGCGTCCACGCTCACTGTCACCAGCAATGGCGACTCCGGTCCCGGCACCCTCCGGGATGCCATCGCCGCGGCGGCCGCAACTGACACCATCGACTTCGACATGACGAGCGTCGTCAGCCCCATCACCCTGACTTCGGGCGAACTGCTCATCAACAAGGCGTTGACCATCTCGGGCCCGGGCGCGAGCCAACTCGCCATCAGCGGAAACAGCGCGAGTCGAGTGTTCCATGTCTTTGACGGCAACTACTCTTCGTGGACGCCCGTGCAAATATCCGGACTCATCATCAAAAATGGAATGGCGGACACGGGAGCCGGTGAATTTACCGATGTCGGCGGTGCCATTCTGAACCGCGAAGCCCTTACTCTGACCGAGTGCATCGTCCAAGACAGCTTTGCGGGCGGAATCATGGGGGGCGGTATTTACAATACAGGCCAATTGACGGTGAATCGCTGCACCTTTGTTGACAATACTGTTCCGGGCTTCGGCGGCGGCATCGCGAACGATGGCGGAATTCTCGAAGTCAATGATACGACCTTGGCAGGGAACATCGCAGTCACTTGGGGCGGGGGGATCGCCAACATTTACGCGACGGCAACCGTGAACCGAAGCACCTTTGACGGCAACTCTTCGGGCGCGGGCGGAGCGATCTTGAGCAGTGGCACCATCACTCTCAACAACTCTACCTTCAGCCAGAATTCAGGCGGCGGTTCTTCAGCGATTCATAATTATCCTTTCGGCCACACGATGACCATCAACAATTGCACGATCGTTGGCGATTCCTCGGGCGTGGGCGTAGTAAACGATGTGGACGGCTCAACATTGAATCTGAGGACGCTCTTTCAAAACTCCCACGTTACGACGAGGCCAAGGCTTGTCGGAGCGGCTGGAGACAAGAAAAACGCCGCTTGGGCGACTGTCTCCCCGATTTTCACGGGAGCCGTCCGCGCTCCGCCGTTCGCGCCGTGTTTT
>SXMN01000331.1 GCA_005777315.1 Verrucomicrobiales bacterium | reverse complement strand
GATGCCCGCATCGAGGCACAGGTCCAGGTGTGCATCAACAATCTCGCGGGCAATGCAGCCCACGTTCTTGTAGCCGACACCCGTGTAGTATTCGCCCTGGGGGAATGGAAAACCGGAATCCGGGAAACCGAGCGGCTTGCCGTCCTTGTAAAGGAAGTATTCCTGCTCAAAGCCGAACCACGCGCCTGGATCATCGGGGATGTTCGCGCGTGAGTTGCTCGGATGCGGGGTCTTGCAATCCGGCATCATCACTTCACACATCACAAGCACGCCATTTTTCTTGGTCGAGTCGGGATACACGGCCACGGGCTTGAGCATGCAATCCGAGCTGCGGCCCTCGGCCTGTCGGGTTGAACTGCCGTCGAAACCCCAGAAAGGGAGCTGTTCAAGTTTCGGGAAGCTGGCGAATTCCTTGATCTGTGTTTTGCCGCGGAGGTTGGGGACGGGTTCATACCCGTCAAGCCAGAGGTATTCGAGTTTGTATTTTGCCATGGGCGTTGATGTGTTTGTGAGTTCAGTTTGTTTCCGATCAGGTGGAACCAAAGGGGGCCACCTTCATCAAAGGCGGAAACGTTGAGCAGGGACAATGCCGCCACGCAAGACTTTTCAATGAACCACTCACGACTCGTCAATTTCACCCATTCTGACAAGGGTTTCAGTGGACTGTACGGTGGTCCGGTCGGCTCACGCCTTCACCTGAAGTCCTGTCGATTGTTGATCATTCTGCGCAAATCTCAACGGACATGGATGCTGCCACCGCAAAAGGGACCAGGCTTTCCAAGCTCCTCTCGATTCGCAATAATCCCCTCCGCGGGCACGGCTCTGTCCGGCTTCTGCCGCCGGATCGAATCTGTAATGAATGCCGTGGCAGGCAATACGGGGCGGCACCCTGGTTTTATGTTGAAAGTGAAGGACACGCTGAGAGCGACGGTGCATCTGACCTTCGACGGTCGGGTGATCAAACAGTATCACGGCCCGAACGCCTGCGAACGATTCCACAACGAGGTTCGCGTGTTGCGCCATCTTGAGGCCAGGGGGTGCGTTTTCGTGCCCCGGTTGCTCGAAGCGGATCCGGAAAAGCTCCGCATCATCACCACAAATTGCGGCAGCCGCGTGGAACATCTGGATGCCGGGCGCACACGAGAGCTGTTCGACGAATTGGAGCCCTACGGCGTCCGCCACGATGATCCCGAGGTTCGCAACGTTACTTACCGGCAGTCTGATGGGCGCTTTTGTTTGATTGATTTTGAGCTCGCGACAATTCTTCCTGGATTTGAGTAAATGCAACCGCTTACCGATCAGCCACCCATCGCACCCAACACAACGACCTTGAAATGGTTCGGATGGACGGATCGTGGCAAGGTCCGCGCCAACAACGAGGATTCCTTCCTGGCCCTGCGTTTTGATGCGCGGGAAGTGCATTTGCTCGGGAAATCAGGCGAAGCGAAGCTTCTGAACACCGACTTCGCCTTCGCCGTGTGCGATGGAATGGGCGGTGCAAAGGCCGGTGAATATGCCAGCCGGATAGCGGTGGAGAAGATCACATCGCTGCTACCGCGTTCATTTCAGCAAAAAGCAAGCGGGTTGGGGTCGGGTTTCACGGACGTACTCACCGAGCTTTACACGCAGGTTCACAAGGCACTGGCGTATCTGGGCAACAGCTATGAGGAATGCCAGGGCATGGAGACGACGATGAGTCTCTGCTGGCTCGTTCCCGGCTGGATGTATTTCGGCCACGTGGGTGACAGCCGGATCTATTATTACTCCGCAAGAGATGAAACCTTCAGGCAACTCAGCCATGACGACACACATGTCGGCTGGCTCTTCCGCAACGGGCAGATCAACGAACGCGAAGCCCGCACCCATCCCCGGCGGAATGTGCTTCAGAAATCTCTTGGCGGGAACAATCAGTTTGTAGATCCACAGGTTGGAGCTGTCGGTTTTGAACCGGGCGACGCGTTTTTAATCTGCTCAGATGGTCTGACCGACGGACTTTATGATCATCGGATGATCGACCTGTTGCGCGAACCAGTGTCAGCCAACTCCAATCCTGCGCGCCAACTCGTCGAAGAATCGGTGGGTGCCTCGGGTCGCGACAACACGACTGCGATGGTGATCCAGGTGGAGTGAGCCAGGGGAACGCCGGGCATTTCCCGGCTTGAAGGACGGCACTCCGACCTCATGCCGGGCAGTGCGCGACGCTCGATGAAAAAAGCCGCGCCCGGCTTGAACCGGGCGCGGCGTGAATCCACTTCCGAAGCGGAGATCAGCCTCCGTGGTAGCCCTCCTCGCCATGTTCGGCGAGGTCGAGGCCGACCGACTCCTCCTCTTCGCTGACTCGCAGGCCTGTGATGGCCTTTACGATGTACGCGATCACCACCGTGCCGACGACAGCCAGCGCCAGGGTGATGCCGATGGCCTTCACCTGCTCCATCCACAAGCCATTGCCGACCAGTTGGAAGAGACCGTTGGCCTTGGCGTAGCTGTTGGCGTCGGTGAGGTTTGCATTCACGCTGCTGGTGGCCAGAAAGCCTGTCATGAGCGCGCCCAGCGTTCCGCCCACGGCATGAACACCAAAGGTGTCGAGCGCGTCATCGTATCCGAATATCTGCTTGAGTTTGACAACCGCGAGGTAGGGGACCAGACCAGCCGCCACGCCGATGATCATCGCGCCGTTGGCGTCCACGAATCCGGCGGCGGGGGTGATGACGACCAGACCGGCCACCGCGCCGGAGCAGAACCCCAGGACACTGGGCTTGCCTCGGAAGATGTATTCCGCCATTGCCCACACAAACGCTCCCACTGCAGCTGCCAGAGTCGTCGTCATGAACGCGTTGCCCGCGATCCCATCGGCTGCCACGGCGCTGCCGGCATTAAAGCCGTACCAACCGACCCAGAGCATGCCCGTGCCGATCATGCACATCACCATGCTGTGCGGTTGCATCGGTTCCTTGCCGTGGCCCCGGCGCTTGCCAAGGATCAAGCAGAGAATCAACGCCGACCAGCCCGAGGACATGTGAACTACCGTGCCACCGGCGAAATCAATGGCCTTGATCTTCGCATCGCCGTTCCAGACGCCGTTCATGAGGCCATCCACGCCCCAAACCATGTGAGCGAGCGGGAAGTAAACGACGAACATCCAGAGAGTGACGAAGAGCAGGATGGCCGAGAATTTCATGCGCTCGGCGATCGCGCCAACGATCAGAGCGGGCGTGATGATGGCGAACATCATCTGATACATGGAGAAAACGTTTTGAGAAACCCACGCGGCGTAGTCGGTGTTCGGGTTTCCATCCACACCCTTGAGCAGGGCGAACTTCAAACCACCCAGAAAGGGACTGCCACTCGAGAAGATGAGGCTGTAGCCCACGAGATACCAGAGGATCGCCACCAGTCCGGTAATGCCGAGGCACTGCGCCAGCACGGATAGGATGTTCTTCTTGCGGACCAAACCGCCGTAGAACAGCGCCAGGCCGGGCAGTGTCATGAACAGCACCAGCGCGGCGCTGGTCATCATCCAGGCGTTGTGGCCGGGACCGGAGCCGGCGATTTTCGAGGGCGCGTTGGTGCTGGCGTTGCGTACGCCGTTGTTGACGTAAGCCTCAAGATCCTCGAGGCGCTCGGTCACTGAACGCTCTGGTGCGGGTGCGTCGGCGGCTCGCACTGAGGAGATCGGAAGGAAGAGGACGGCCATCAGGCTCAAGAATAGAATTAGTTTCTTCATAACTATTTGGTTCAAGGTGGCGGTTTGGACTAAACGGCGCTGTCCCCTTTTTCCTCGGTGCGGATACGGACTGCTTGTTCCACCGGAGACACAAAGATCTTTCCGTCGCCGATTTTTCCAGTCTTGGCGCTCTTGACGATGGCGCTGACGGCCGCATCAACCTGGCTGTCGGGCAGCACCATTTCGAGTTTGATCTTGGGGAGGAAATCAACGGTGTACTCGCTTCCCCGGTAAATCTCGGTGTGGCCTTTCTGACGACCGAACCCCTTGACTTCCGTAACGGTCATTCCCTCGATCCCGATGTCTCCGAGCGCATCCTTCACTTCTTCGAGTTTGAAGGGTTTGATGATTGCTTCGACTTTTTTCATGTATTTCCTGGTTGAGTTCGGACTTGGCGGTCCGTTTTGGCTCCATTCCCCACCGCTTTCATCTGTCATGCAGTCTCTCGATGCGAGACAGGTGACTGAATTCTTGCGATCAGCCGGATCGCCTGGCGCTGCAGGACTGGCCTTGACTTCCAGTTAGCAACGGGGATGCCATGGCACCGATCCAGCCGGCAGACATGAAGGAAACCACTGAAAACATTGAACTATTCCGTTTGGACGCCACCCTTCCCGTTGATTGAACTCGGCGGCGAATTGCCCACGGTGGTCTTTTTTAACCACCGCGTTAGTGAATGGCGCCGTCTTGTTCTCTCGGTTACCAGAACGTCATCGCCTGTTGAAGGTTCGAACTTTTGACTGTCGCAGCCAAACGAGTTCACTAGGCTCACTGATCAGCATCCCTCGCTGAAAACGGGTCACCAGGGCTGCGATACCAAATGAACTTCTCTGATTCTGCAAACCTCCGACGACTGCTTTCGAAAGTCATTCTGGTCCTTGGCTTTGGTTGCATGCCAATGCTGGTTGGTGAGGCGCAAGGAAACCGGACCGATGCCAATACCCAGTATTTTCGTTCCGATTTCGGGAGAGCCAAAAAAGATTCCGGCCCTTTGCCCGCCCGATTGGATGATCCATCGGTGCTGCGCTGGCGCGTAAATCTCGACTCAGGTCAGTCTACGCCAATTCTGTCAAATGGCCGGATCTTCCTGACCACCTACAACAATCAATCCAAGGAACTCGCCACGGTTGCGTTGGATCAGAAGACCGGAGAGTTGATCTGGCGCCAGCCGCTGACCACCGGGAGTATCGAGGCTTTTCATCAGAAGACCGGTAACGCAGCCGTGGCCACTCCGGCCTGCGACGGATCGCGACTTTACGTATTCTTCGGAAGCTACGGGCTGATCTGTTATGACCTGGATGGCAAGAAACTCTCTGGCTACGATCCCTCGAATGGCAAACTTCTCTGGTCGATCCCGGGTTTGGCGCGCATCGTGATTCCCATGCCGGTTCCCGACGGTGACATGATTTACATGGCCTCATGGGCTCCAGGTGGTGACTCGGGCAAACGCCTCACTCTGGACGTCTGGCCCACCGCGCTTGGTAAATGGGACAAGAACAAGGATGGCAGACTTTCACTTCCCGAAATCGATGATCGTGAAGTGGTGGATCGCTTTTTCCGTATGGATCTCGACCAGAATGGCACTCTCGATTCGAAGGAGTGGGATCGCCACGCGAATGTCTTTCGCCTCGCGCAGAACGCCATTCTGGCGGTGAAACCCAGCGGTCGTGGCGAATTACCCGGGAGCCAGGTCGTCTGGAAACATCAGCGAGGCATTCCTTATGTCGCCACGCCCTTGCTGGATTCAGGGATCATCTGGATGGTCAAGGACGGTGGCATCGTCACCAAACTTGAAGCCAGCTCCGGCGCTCTCTTGCAGGAAGAACGCCTGGCGGGACTTGGCGGCTACTATTCCTCGCCGGTCACGGGCGACAGCAAAGTGTATTTTGCCAGCGAGGCTGGAGTCGTCACGGTTGTGGAGAATAAGCGGGACTGGCAGGTCCTGTCGTCGCATGATTTTCACGAGAAGATTTACTGCTCACCGGTGATCGATGGATCGCGGATCTATGTCCGGACCGATCAAGCTCTGCATGCATTTGATGGTTCAAAATAGGAAACACTCATCCTTCAAGCTTCCGATGAAACAACTACTCAGCTTCTTCACCGCTTCATTCCTTCTCGGCAGTGCCTCGGTTGCACCCGCTGCCGACCGGGACTGGCCGGCGTTTTATGGCGACGAAGGCCGCAGCCATTACTCGACGCTCAAACAAATCACGACGCGAAACGTCGGGCGTCTCGAGGTGGCGTGGACGTACCGCAGTGGCGACGGCAGCACGAACAACTTTTCCCAGATCCAGTGCAATCCCGTCATCGTGGACGGTGTGCTCTATGGCACGACTCCGCAGCTCAAGCTCATCGCGCTTGATGCCGCATCCGGCCGAGAGCAATGGCGGTTCGATCCCTTCACCAAAGGTCGCGCAACGGGTGTGAACCGTGGAGTCGTCTTCTGGAAGGAAGGCGATGACCGCCGGATCCTGATCATCGTTGATCACTTTCTTTACGCCGTGGACGCTCGCACTGGAAAACCCATCGACTCCTTCGGCGAGCATGGGCGCGTGGATATCAAGCAAGGACTTGGGCGCGATGTGAGCAAACTTTCTGTGCAAGGCACCACGCCGGGCGCGGTGTTCGAGAATTTGATCTTCATCCCCATGCGCCTGGGTGAAGGCCCCGCGCCCACCGCGCCAGGGCACATTCGGGCGTTTGACATTCGCACGGGCAGAATCGTCTGGCGTTTCAACACCATTCCCCAGCCTGGTGAGTTTGGCTACGAGACATGGCCGCCGGACGCGTGGAAGCACATCGGCGCGGTGAATTGCTGGGCCGGCATGGCGGTGGACGAGGAACGCGGATTGCTCTTTGTGCCGACAGGTTCCCCGGCGTTCGACTTCTGGGGAGGCAATCGCATCGGTGCAAATCTGTTCGCGAACTGCCTGATCTGTCTGGACGCGCGCACCGGCCAGCGCAAATGGCATTACCAGTTCGTCCGGCACGATCTGTGGGACCGCGATCTCCCCTCCGCGCCGAACCTGCTGAACATTCGCCGCGACGGCAAATCCATTCCCGCCGTAGCCCAGGTCACAAAGTCCGGCCACGTCTTCGTCTTCAACCGCGAGACGGGCGAACCGCTCTTCCCCATCCAGGAACAAGCCGTGCCGGCGAGCGATTTGCAGGGCGAAGTCGCGGCGCTCACGCAACCTTCGCCACTCAAGCCCGCGCCCTTTTCACGCCAGCTTTTCACCGCGAATGAGATCACTGACATCTCGCCCGAGTCACACCGCCATGTGCTCGAACGCTTCATGAAGACACGCCCACATGTTCCCTTCGGCCCGCCGAGTCGCGAAGGCACAATCATCCTCCCCGGATTCGATGGTGGCGCCGAATGGGGCGGAGCGGCAGCCGATCCTGACGGAGTGCTTTACGTCAACGGCAACGAGATGCCGTGGATTCTCCAGATGGTTGAGACGAAACGCGGCGACACGGGCGCATCGGACGGCCCGGCGCTTTACACCCAGATCTGCGCCGCCTGTCACGGCATCAACCGCGAGGGCAACGCGGCGCAAAACTTCCCGACCCTTGTTGGTGTTGAGAAGAAATTGAAACAGGCGGACATCCTGTCCCTGCTCGATACCGGCAAAGGCGTGATGCCTTCGTTCGGATTCCTTTCGCCATCGCAGAAAAGCGCCATCGCAGATCATCTCTTGTCACTGACTTCCGCCACTCCGCCCGCGGGAGCGAATGACGCGGCGAGAAATGTGGAATCAACCGGCGCGGACGTTCTCGGGCGTGTCCCCTACACCATGACCGGTTACAACCGCTGGCTCGACACCAATGGCTACCCCGCCATCAAACCGCCATGGGGCACGCTCAACGCCATCGATCTCAACACAGGCGAATACAAATGGCGTGTGCCGCTCGGTGAAATTCCCGCTCTGACGGCGCGCGGTGTGCCCATCACCGGAACTGAGAACTACGGCGGACCCGTCGTCACCGCAGGCGGACTCGTCTTCATCGCGGCGACCAAGGACGAAATGTTCCGCGCCTTCGACCGCAAGACCGGCAGGATTCTATGGCAAACAAAACTCCCAGCCGGCGGCTACGCGAGCCCCTCGACCTACATGGCCAATGGCCGCCAGTACGTCGTCATAGCCTGCGGCGGTGGCAAGATGGGCACGAAAAGCGGCGATGCCTATGTGGCTTTCACACTGCCGAAGCCGTGAATGGAATCGACAACTCAGACAGACAGTTCAACCAGTGAGTTCCTTCGTTTCGGGGCCTGATTATCCGAGGAGAACCCTTGACTTGTCATTTCGACCTGTTGGGATTTGTGATGGTTGCCCGGTTCAACTATTGCGAATGCCATGAAACACCGAACACAATCAATTTCGCCTTTTCCAACCAACTTCAAAGTGTTCCTTCTGAGCCTGTGTGCGATCGGATGGTCGAACACCACCGCCTCTGCTCAGGCGAACCACGCCAAAGCAATCGCCGCCAGTCTGCAGCCGGCACCAACCGTTTGGGGTGAAGTAAGAATCGGCACAGCCTCGCGTGCGGAACCCGACCCGCGAGTCAGGGAGATTGCCGACAAGCTCCAAATACCGGCAATCGCCGCGCGGCAGGCCGCGATGGTCCCCGCCCCTGGTCCCGGTGTCGTGGCTGCACAGCGCGCTGCCCTTCAAGTTCTGCGGGCGAATTCCGGTCCAGATCTGAAAGTGCATTTCCGTGCTGCCAATCAAACCATTGCGCAAATCCGCGGCGCAGTTCTGTCGCGGCCGGCCGGGGGCGTGGCCAGAGCCGGTGAAGGCGCGGCAGGGGAACGCACGGCGCGGACTTTCCTCCAGGCCAACGCCGCCTTGTTGCGGTTAGATGACCCGGACCAGGAATTGAAGCTCGAAGTGGAACGTCGAGACGCTGCCGGTGAACGTCACTTGAAGTTCAATCAGATGTTCAAAGATGTGCCCGTCTGGCCTGCGGGTTTGAGTGTTCATCTGGATGGTGATGGCAATGTGACCATGGTGGACGGCGCTTATGCCCCTACTCCGGGCGGGATCGCGTTGGCACCCGTCCTGTCTGCCGACGAGGCAAGACATCGAGCCGTGGCAGGCGTACCAGGAGGGGGAGGTTCTGCGACCGGTGAACCGGAGCTGGTTGTTTATGCGCCGCTTGACCGGGTGCCACGCCTGGCTTGGAAGCTCAATGTGTCCCGGGACATTGCGCACGCCTGGCTGGTCATCGTTGATGCGCAGGACGGACGCGTTCTGAACCGCACCACCCTCTGCTACGATGCGAACATCGCTCAATCAGCCCGTGATTTGAACAACATCAACCGCAACGTCAACGCCTGGTCCCAGGACGGTAAGTTCTACCTGGCCGACACCACCAAAAAGATGTTCAACGCGGCCGCCAATCCCATCAAGGAGCCAAAAGGAGTCATTACAATCCTCGACGCGCGCGAGGTGACCATCAAGGAACTCAAGACCGCATTCATCGTTGAGTCGGCTGATGGCGTGAACTGGCTGCCGGACGGAATCAGCGCCCACTACAACTTCTCGCAGACCTACGATTACTTCCTGGAGCGACATGATCGCAATTCGCTGGATGGCAAAGGTGGGAACATCGACGCGATCGTTCGCGTGAAGGACATGGACAACGCCTTTTGGAACGGGAACTTGAAGATTATGGTCTTCGGCAATGCGAAACCTTATCCCCTCGCGCTGGACGTGGTGGGCCACGAACTCGCCCACGGCGTCACCGAAAATTCCGCCAACCTGATTTACGAGCTGCAACCCGGCGCGATGAATGAGGCATTTTCAGACATCTTCGGAACCATGGTCGAGGCGCGAGTCACCGGGCAGGCGAACTGGACCCTGGGCGAACAACTCGGGAAGATTTTTCGCGATCTCAAGAATCCCGGCTCGCTCCAGATTGCCGGACTCAACCGCCCTTACCCATCGAAGATGAGCGAGTATGTGGATCTCCCGAACAGCGACGACGCCGATCACGGGGGCGTCCACATCAACAGCAGCATCATCAATCACGCCTTTTACCAGTTGGCGGAAGGGCTGCCGCAAGCAGTGGGATTGCGCGATGCCGAGAAGATTTTCTACCGCTGCCTGACGATGCATCTGCAAATGCAATCTCAGTTCATCGATGCGCGTCTGGGCTGCATTGCTTCAGCGGAAGTCCTCTTCGGAGCGGAATCAACACAGGCGAGGAAGACTGCCGAGGCGTTCGACGCCGTTGAAATCTTCGCCACTCCGGCGACGCCCGCGCCCGCGCCCATCCCGGCGGTGTCAGGCGAGGATTCCACGGTTTTCGTCACGGTTAATCCGTTTACTTCCAATCTTGCACTGGGAAGGCGCGAGGCGTCTCTGGGTGATCCGAACGATGGGGTCGCCCTGGCGGATGGCATCAAGCGCGCGCGTCCCTCTGTTTCCGGGGACGGTTCCGTCGCGGTGCTGGTGAGTGGGAACAATGATGTGTGCCTTATCGACACCGCGAATCCAGCCAATCAGTCCTGCGCGGGTTTTGCGGGACTCGTCCATTCCGCCGCCATTTCCCCTGACGGCAGCCAGATCGCGTTTGTCCTGCGTGATCCCGTCACTGGCCAGGCGGACAACCAGATCTCCACAGTGGACCTCAAGACACAAGCAACACGCACTTTCAACCTGGTGGCCCCGGTGCTCGATGGCAGTCCGGTGGACAATGTTCTCCATGCCGACTCGATGGTGTTCACTTCTGACAGCCGGCAGTTGATTTATGATGCTGTGTCCGAAATCCGTTTCGGCGGTGGCACCCCGGTCCAACGATGGAGCATCTTTCGTCTGGATCTCACGACTGAAAGCACAACAGTGCTGGTGCCTCCGATCGAGGGGCTGGACACGGGCAATCCAAATCTCGGACGCGCCGGTAACCGTTATCTGACTTTCGATGCCCGCGACGACGAGAGTGGCAATGACTTCATCATCAATCTGGATCTCTTCACCGGCGAGGTTGCCGAAGTGGGCTTTGTCGGGAAGGGCATTGGTTTTCCCTGCTTCACTGGTGACGAAAGCGCGGTGATCTTCGCGACAGAAGATCCCGATGCGCTGCTCACTGGATTTTCGCTGGTCAAACAATCGTTGACCGAAACCCGGCTCACCACAAAAGGTCAACCCACTGTCTGGGTCTCGGACGCGCCAATCGGCGTGATTTACCGGCGGGGAACCTTTGTCGGCGCAAACGCGGAACCGATCGTCACGTTGACGGCACCGGCCAGCAGCCCGGCTTTGAACTCGCCAGCCAGCATCACCATCACCGCCAACGCCAGCGATTCAGATGGCACCATTGCCAAAGTGGAATTCTACGAAGGCGCAAACAAACTGGGAGAAAAGGCGCAAGCCCCGTACTCCTTCACCTGGTCCAATGTGCCAGCCGGGAATTATCGATTGATCGCGAGAGCCCATGACAATCTCGGAGGAGTGGGCGACTCCGAGGCGGTCAATGTCACCGTGGCACCTGACGCCACCGCCAGCCCAATCAAGCTCACTGCCAGTGCTACTGGCAATAACTCCATCCGCGTGGCCGTCGCCGCTCCGGCGGGGAACTACACACTTCAGCAATCTTTCGATTTGAGAACATGGTCTGATCAGACGCCGGTGGTTGTTGGCGGGTCTGGCACGGCCTCGGCGGAAGCACCAGGACCGGCGGCAGGATCAGTGGCGACCTTTTATCGACTGCGGAAGAATTAGGATCGCCCCCGTGAAGTTCCATTCGTCCCTGGCCGTGCCAAAATTGAACTTTTCTCACCGCCGCTTCTGCCATCCTGTCATTCTACTTGAGGCCAAGCCATAGCTTCACGCGTGTTTCTACCGCCGCCATTTGAAGAGAGTCCAGCAGGGCACGTCGGCGAATCAGTTTCACGGCAGGAACCATGTAAAGGCTTTGCGCGTCAAAACCTCCCACCTCAAGTCCCGACACTCGCATGGACACTTCGTACCTCGAACCTCGCAGCGCCGTCGTATGATATACCACGGCCACGAGTACTCGATCCTCGTCCGCGATGTCACAACCCAGCACAAGCGCAGGCCGCACTTTGGCCGTCATCCCAAAGTCGATCTGCCAGACCTCACCGCGCTTTGCGTTTGGCATACGCTGCTTCACGTCGATCTAACGCTCGCGCACCTTCCGCCGCGAGTATCATCAGTTCCTCGTCCGAGGGGCGGTCATCAACCTGGGCCTGGAACCATCGGGCTAGTGCTCTTTTCTGACGAAGCGGCAATTTCACTGCCGCCTCTTTGATCTCAGCGACCGTACTCATGCAATGGAGCCTAAAAAATCATGTGAATGGCGCAAGCAGGCAACGCGCCCGGCATACCTTCTTGGCGACTGTCTCAACACCCATTCTCCGTCCGCCGCCATTCCCATCTGAGCATTCTCCGGCTGTCAGTGCTCAACCTGGCGGCTTCCGAAATTCTCAAGCCATCGATCCAGAAGATCGTTCCGTTCTCTGTTGCGGCAATGGTCAGGATTCGCCGCTGATCCCGGGGAATCTTTTCATTCACAAACAAGTCCTGAACTTTGACGGCCCGTGGCATCCCAATGGGCTGAAACCGATCACCGGCCTTCCAGTGGCGGAGGTGGATTGTCTTCCCGATGCGATCAGCGTCGAACACTTCCACTCCGTCGCGATGTTGTGGTGGATGGAACGGTCCCTTGCCAATGGTTGAAACACGCCAGTGAATCTGGCACCCGTCGAACTCCAAGTCCCCGCTGCCACCAGTCAGGCATATCGACGCCTCGCCTTTGG
Source organism: Verrucomicrobiales bacterium (assembly GCA_005777315.1). Lineage (GTDB taxonomy): Bacteria > Verrucomicrobiota > Verrucomicrobiia > Limisphaerales > F1-12-MAGs170 > F1-120-MAGs170. The sequence goes on along the minus strand of SXMN01000331.1, from coordinate 9,493 downwards.
CGAATGGTTGGATGCCACGTTCCGGCACCTGCAAAAGCGTGCCTGCCGAATCCAGCATCAGTCGAAGCCCTCGTCCGCCGATGATCACGTCTCCAGCCCCGAGGCGCAGCCTTTCGATCAATGCAAATTCCGGATTCAATCCATTTTGTAGAAGCTGCTTCTCGACCACGCGCCGTTGAACTGCCGCCGCCAGCTTCGCGAAGTTCGTGATCCTGTCGCCTCGCAGCCATGATTCAGCCGCGTTCCCAACAAATGCAGCCTCCTCGCCAACCACATCCATGCTGCGCACGATGGACTCCGTCAGGTCGTCGGCGAATTCCTTGCGCAAGGCGGGAATCACACGATGACGAACACGATTCCGTTCATGATCGAGCAATGCATTGCTCGCATCCTCCCGGAATGGAATCTTCGCGGCAGCGGCGCATGCCATGATGTCCGCGCGACGGGTACCCAGGAAAGGTCGGACAAGATTCAGCGTCGGATCGGACGGTGACGGCGATTTCCATTTCATGCCTCCCAAACCTGCCCCACTCGATCCGCGCTTGAGGCGGAGGAAGAAAAGTTCCACCTGATCATCCGCATGATGGGCGAGTGCGATCGCGGTGGCACGATGCCGACGGGCCACACGCGCCAGAAATCTGTGACGAAGCTCCCGTGCCGCCATCTCGATGGATGATCCCGTGCGCTTCGCGTGCCTCGTCACATCGACGCGCCCCACAGCCACAGGAAGGCCGAGCGCAGAGGCTACTTTTCGAACCAGGCGCTCATCCGTCTCGCTGCTCCTGCCACGCAACTGATGATTCACGTGCGCCACAACCAGCCGCCACTGATTCACGGTCCGGAGCTGATGCAGCAAATGGAGCATCACCATTGAATCCACTCCACCCGACACGGCGACGATCAACTTCTCCCCTCGTCCGATTCCACATCTTGTGGAGAGCGCTGAACTCACATCCCGCAGGAGTTTCCTCAGCGGGGAGCGTCGTTCATTCGAAACCGGGTCGGAGCGCTTTTCTGGCATGGCCCGTGGAGGTTAACCTTGCAAGAAGGCCATTTCCAGAAGGAGTTGATCCGCGCTGTTGAAGCGAAGTGAGAGTGGTGTATCAATTTCCTGAAAACTGGAGCGCAGAGCATTGCTCGGCATTACTGAGGAGACCGCAGGATAGCCTACAAATCCCGGAGGTGGCGCGGGCGCATCTGCTGCGTTGCTCGCTTGGTCAGAGGCCGCTGCGGGCATCCTCCCGCGCTCACGCCTTGCATCTACACCCACGGCACTCTCTGGAATTCGTAGGCCATCCCACGGTCTCCTCAGTATGTTTCAGCCCTCTCCACCAGCCGAACGATGCTTGGCGCTCCGAAATGACACACCACCGAAGTGAGAACCTGCTTGCTGAAGCACCATTCATGGCAGGCCCGCTGCCTCACCAAGGCAGTTGATTCAACGCCGCCCCTTCCTTTGCCAGTATTCGTACGGGTCCTCTTCAAAAGATTCCATCACAGGATTCCCTGTTGAGAACGAATCATACCCACCCCGGGCTTGGAAACGCGGCGCATGACCCTGTGAGTTCCACGCATTCCGGGATCCTTGGCATCCAGAGGACAGCACCAGAACGACTACAACGGCACAGACGCGAAGCATCGGGATCATGGACAGCACCCTGACTGAATGTTGGAGGCAGATCAATCCGGAAGCCAATTAGGACAAGCGTTGGAAAGCCAGGCATGGCCGGCCATCAATCGTGCATTCACAAGTTGGCGGTAGTGGTTCGCGGAGTTCATTCCGCCGGACCGTGGAAACAGAGTCTGCGCCGTGTTCTCATCCGGGCTCCAGAGGACTCGCACCTCCCTGCGGAACCAACGCTCTTCCTCTAACGCTCAACCGTGATGGCAAGCATGAATGGAGAACTCCGTTTCATGGCACTCTCGAACGTGACGCTGAGGATCTCCCGGTCCGGATGGGGATTGTCGTAGGTGGTGAGAAACAATCGGAGCGATTCTCCCCAGGATTTCGCGGCGTCATTGAGCCCGGTCCAGACCACTCTGGCCTTTGAGGGGACATTTGAATTCTCAGGATTCAGCCACCAGTCGGCGACATGCACGCCGTAAGTAACTGCCAGTTGCTCCACGCTGCCGTCCGCATACTGGAGTTTGTAGCGGGCGATTTCCATCACGTCGCCCGGCGTAAAGGCGGTTCCTTGCAGCACATGGATGCGTTTGCATCTCCGGCCGACGGAGATTGGCGCCGTACGTGCCGGAAAAGTGATGGGGAGCTTTCTTCCGGCCAATTGAACCACTCCCCGAACATCAAACTTGACGCCGTCGAGCTCATGCACGGCCGGCGGAAGGGACTTGAGGTTGTTGCCCGGATAGCCCTGCCAATCGGACTGAAGCAGCCCGTTGTAGCTCGATGTCAGGTCAAGCATTGTCGAATCGGCGGCCGGGTTTCGCCCGGGGAAATCCTGCGCGGCGGGAAAAGAGTGTGAAACTTTGCGCGCCTGCAAACCGGCGGGGCTCAAGTCGGGGTGTGCGCCTTCGAAACGTGTCTCCCACTCGGTGTCGCTCGGATACCAGTCGCCGCCAAATGACACATTGATTCTCGGTTCATGTGCCATGCATCGAATGAGAGGCACCTTGTCACCAATCACACCGCGCTGATCTTCTTTATAGTCCCGGTAGGTTCGCGCGACACCACGCCACCACTCGCGCGGCAGGCGGACCAGGCAGAACTCGTATGCGTAGGAGGAGACCTCGTCGGCAATGACATCCTTGTACAAGCCGGCCATCCACGTCCGGAGGTCCGCTGATTTATCCACGAACGGACAGATCAGTGTCCTGCGATCTTGGATGTAGTCAGGCACGAGTTCCGAAAGCGCGTCCGGAAGGCGGTGTTGTTCAGAGCGAAATTTCCTCAGTGCCTCGAACACCTGGTTCAACCGGTCCAGGCAACGCTCCTGCTCGACGGGATCGCGCGTGGTGGTGACCAGCGGCTCGGCTGACTGCCCCTTCGTGCCAGCCAGCCACAGGAGCATGCCCAGCAAAAACAGCCGGCCCACCCTCCCTGCCATGACAGTCGATGAATTCATTCGTCTGCTGATTTGTTGAAATCCCACCTCTCCGCGATTTGACTGCGATTACCAACTGGAAGTGTTGCCGATCAGTGTTTCCAAGAAACCGTCACGGGGCATCCACGTGCTGTCAACTGACAATTTCGATCGGCCAGGAGCACCGGAGCGTGGGGTTTCACATCGCTATTTCACCGCTGTGGCAGGAGCGATGACCAGGGATTCGAGAACAGGCGTTTTCCCCGTCCATGGGATGGATGCCAGTCCACCGGGAATCTTGCGGCGGACGAACTCTCCCGCCATGCTGGCGACATCCCAGAGCACCAGAGTTTGTTCCGTGCTGGACGCCGCCAGCATTCCCCCATCTGGGGACAGCGCCAGTTCCAGGATCGGAGGCCTGTCCAAGGTCTCGAGCTTCGCCATCGAATCCAGTGTGGGAACTGAAAACAACTCCACGGTGGAGGAGCTCGTTCCCATGGCGAATACCCTGCCATCGCCGGAGAACGCCACCGGGTTCGGGTCCTTCCCGGATCGAATCGGGATCGGTTGAAAGGCGGGCTCCCACGAACCCACCCGCCAGAAGCGGCACACGCCTTCCGCATTGGAAGCCTGCGCCGTCGTGGCCAGCCACTCTCCTCCCGGGCTGAACTCAAAACTCCTCGCTTCCGCCAAGGCGACCGGAACCGTCGTTCGCTGGCGTGTTGTCAGGTTCCACATTGCCACCAATGGCTCATCGCGCAGACGCGCCGCAAGCCACCGGCCGTCCGGACTGATGGCAAGTGCCTGGCAATAGCCTTTCATGTCCAGCGAGAATTGTTTGTTCGAATCTTTGGGATGGATGATCTGGAGCTGGGTTTTGTACGCCACCGCCACCGTCTGCCCGTCGCGTGAAACAGTGCACTCTCCGAGATTCTCCTCGATGTCATCCGGCGCTTTGGGAAGGGAGCGGAGTTGCCGGGTTTTCTGGCCGGTCATCCCGTCAAAAGTCCACCGCTTGAATCCTGATCCGCCGGTCGTGAGCAGATCGCCGTTGCTGGCGTCGAATTGCAGACCCCGGCCTTTAAGCCACGGGATGGCTGCGAGCTTTCTCCCGCTCACAGGGCTCCATATCCCGATGCCGTCATTGATCAGAGCGGTGAGCATGCTGCCATCCGGGCTGAAGGCGACGCGGCGTGCTTCCGCGGAATCTCGCCGCGACTCACTTAGAACCCGGTACTCATGGGCCGGATTGACCTCCCAAACCTCCATGTCCAGTCCGACGCGGTTGAAGCCGAGACGGCGATCGTCCCTGCTGAAAAGGAGGCTGCCGACCTGATCCGACTCCAGCGCATGAGTCATTTGACGGTTCGACAACGGCACCCACAACCGGATGGTCTTGTCCAGTGCGCGGGACGCCAGCAAATCTCCCGCGTGGTTGAATGCAAGGTGTGTGACATCGGCGATGTGACCGCCCAGAACCCTGTGATTCTTCTGGGCAGAACGCGTGTCCCACAGATGGATCTCGCCATTCTGGCAGCCGACCGCCAGCCAGCCTCCCTCGGGGTGCCAGTCGAGAGCCAATGGCAGCGAGCGATGATAAAATGGCCGACCCACAAGCTTCCCGGACTGGATGTTCCAAATCTGCACCTCAAAGCTTGCGGAGGCGCATTCGGCCATGAACTCACCCGAGGGGTCGAACTTCAGGCAAATCGGACGACGCGGCCTTTGCGTCGGCAATTGCAGGCCGATCTCCTGCGAAGCTGCGGATTCCAGATCGTAAATCCGGAGGCGTCCGTCCATGAGCGCGGTGGCGAACTTCCGGCTGTCCGCGCTAAAGGCATGTGCGTGGCCGCCCAAGGCACCCTTGATCTGCAACACGGGTTTCGCCGTGCGCCATTCCGAGACCACGATCTCGTTGCTCGTCGCTGCACCGTGCATCGAAGCGAGGTAGCGCGAATCCGGGCTGAACAACAGTTGACCGACCGCCACCGTGCCGATGGAGATTTTCTGAACCTCCCGATCCCCCGCAGTGGTGCGGATGGAGATGACCCCGTGCCCGTCACCACGCGCGTAATGATCAAAACTCGAATCAAGCGCGGCGCTCGTGGAATGCCCGGTCCACACCGGCCAGTGCGGGAGCGGACGCAGGTCCACCAGGCCGAGCGCTCCAAGAGCCAGATCGCGCAAGGCGGTGTGATTGGTATGATACGGAGCGGCGCTTTGAATCGCGTCGAGCGTCCGATAACGCTGGCCGGACAGGCCACTCACATGGGTTCCCTGCGCCCTGGCAAAATAAGCGTCAGCGGAGGCCAGGCGCGCCTTCCGTGCCTGGTACAGAGCGACCACCACCATCACCGCCATGATCGCCACGACAACAGCAGCCTGGCTCGTCGTGCGGATCACGCCGCGGCGGTAAGCCTCCTGTTGCCGCCGGAGTTCGGCGCCGGGAGTGTGCGCCCGCACCCATTCATCATCGAAGACGTGATGATAAATCCTGTTCCGAACCTTCAACCTGGCGTGCTGAAGTTTCAGGATGCCTGAAAGGAGCAGCACGCTGACAAGCCCGCTGGTTTCATCGTCGGCCACCCGCCGGCTCCGATGAACGTTGAGGTAAAGTCCGAGCAGATTGGAAAGGTCGGCGTCGGACTTCAGCAGCCGTTCCCGCACGAAGATCAGGTTGTCGTCACGTTCACGGGCGCGGTCGCTGAAGAACCGTTGTTCGCACAGCGCATCAATCAACCGGTTGGAGTCATGCAATGTCGTCCCCGCCGGATTTTCATCGTGCCACTCCACCACCGCGCGGCACAACTGCTGGGTAAGATAGGGATGCCCGCCGGTCCAATGGAGGATCCGGTTCAGAAGCAGCTTTGAGATTTCGGGCGCACAATTCGGACTTTGCAACCCTCTTGCCAGCGGCGCGGCCTCGTCGGGCGTGAAATCATTCAGTTCAATCCGCCGGCCAATGTTGAAAGGAGTGATGCGGGTGTCGCGGATCAGATCGGACGGGGTTGCCACACCCAGCAAACAGAAAGTCAGATTGCCTAATTCCGGATCCTCCGTGCGACGGTTATAGCACTCGCGGATGGCGGCAAAGAATTCATCCGTTGAGAACGGCAGGCTGCGGACCACATCCAGTTCGTCAACAAACACCGCGAGCCTTTGGTGGGACGCAGCCTGTATCACCTCGCGAATGGCGCCGAACAGGCGTTGCACCGGGCTCAGGCGTTCATGCGCACGCCAGTAGTCCTCCAGTTCATCCTCCAGCCGCAACTGTCTTCCCATCCGCAGCATGAGTCCGTCATACCACTGTTCCGGCGTCACATTCTGGCCGATGGCAGTCAAGTCCATCGCTATCACACGCACGCCTGCCGACCGCAAGGCCTGCGCTGTCCGCACCATCAATGAACTCTTCCCCATCTGGCGGGAGGTGAGCACGTAGCAGAACTCGCCCTTGATCAACCCGTCATAAAGCTCGCGATCAGCACGGCGTTCAACATACGAAGGAGAGTCCGCACGGAGTGTCCCGCCTGTCACATAGAAGCCGGGAGAAATTACTGCCCCAGGCCGCCACGGATCCTGCTGCTGTGGGGTGGCACCATTCATTTTGAAGTACTCAAAGAATGACGGCCTCCATTGGAAATGCAACGGGCAAACCGGGCTTGTCGGCGAACCGGTGCATCCGCAAGTCGTCGGTGAACTTGGCTGTCGGCCAGGAGCGCGGCTGTGTGCGCAGCACCAGCCGCAGCAGGTTTGGTATGTGGGTGAGCCATCGTAAAGGGGTCGCTCCTTACTATTGACACAAATCCGGCGCGGCGGCGCAGGGATGTCACGTCGCACCAATCGCGCATCGAATATCCTGGTGCGCAATATCACATCATGAACGCGGTGGCTGGCGAGAACGAGAACCCGTCCTTGAGTGTTCCAAGAATGCCCGGTTCCCGTCAGTGATGATTGTGCTCGTGTGTTGCCCCGGCCTTTGTCGCGAATTTCATGGGTTTCGAGTTCACAATCATCGCATCGCGGTCTCCCTCGCGAATGCTGTAAAAATGATTGGGCTGGAGCCCTGCGATGACCTGCGTCCTGCCGGTCACAGGCCAGAAAATCTCCACCGACCGGATGCCCGTGGCATTGCCCAGACCAATCTCCTGGCGGAAGGGCGATGCGCCAAAGCTGCCACCCGTGGAAACCGTCTTGTAGATCGCCCGATCCCCGGAGGGAGTGGCGGCGATGATTTTGATTCTGGCACCAAGCGCGGCGCGATTCGATTTCACACCTTCGAGTTTGAGTGTGATCCAGCGATTGGAGGTTCCGGGATTTTCAAAAAGAACATTCCGGAAATTGTCGCTGGTGTAGGCGCCACCGATCGATTCGTAGATGTCCTGGTCGCCATCGTTGTCCAGATCGGCGAACGCGACCGCATGGCCCTTTTGCAAATGCCCTGTGCCGGTGGCGGTGGTCACATCCTGAAAGCGTTTCCCGCCGTCGTTCCGGAACATCCGGTTTGGCATGATGCTGCTTAGATCGGGATTGCCTGTGCCGAGGTAGAATTCCAGGAAGCCGTCGTTGTCCAAATCGCCAAAGTTGCAGCCCATCGTGAGGAAGACATGATTCAAACCAGCCTGTCCCGTCACGTCGGTGAAGGTGCCGTCGCGGTTATTATGATAAAGCCTGGGAACAGCACCTGGATTTTTGATGCCCAGATAATCCGCCGCAATATCACCGACATCGCGGACGTAATAGCCGCTGACGAACAAGTCCAACCATCCGTCATTGTCATAATCAAAAAACCATCCGGGAAAGCTTTTGAGCGGTTCACCCACTCCGGCACTCGCCGTTACATCTGTAAACTTCCAGGCTCCCATCGGATCCTTGCTGGAAGACTGGCCGCCGTCGTTGCGATAAAGCACATTCAGCTTGTCGAGGTGTGAAACATATAAATCCGGCAGGCCATCGTTGTTGTAGTCGCCGCTGATCACCGCCTTTACGAAGCCGGTATTTGCCACTCCCACATCCTTGGCGCACTCCGTGAAAGTTCCATTGCGGTTGTTCCTGTAGAGCCGGCATGGGCTCATTTCCAATGGGGTGGATTCGCTGCCAATGAAGAGGTCGATCCAGCCGTCGTTGTTGAAATCGAGCCAGGTCGCTGTCTGCGTCGGGTGGAATGCCAGCAAGCCCGCCTCCTCGGTGACATCGGTGAAATGACCTTTGCCATCGCCCCGCAAGAGGGAGCAGGGAAAACGTCCCTGCCTTCCCATCCATGCCCCACGCAGCATCAGCACATCCGCATTCCCATCATTGTTGTAATCCGCGCTGATCATGTTCAGCCCGCCCACTTCCCCAATGATGCCCGCTGCCTCCGTGGTTTCCTTGAAGGTTCCATCGCCGTTGTTTCGAAACAATCGAAGCTGGTCGTGAAAGCCCCACGCTGAAATCAACAGATCCACCAGGTTGTCACCATCGAAGTCCTCGGCGACAACTCCACCCGCCATCGTATCGAGATCCAGCCCCAGTCCGGCGGCTACATCTGGAAACCGGGGAAACGCGTAATCGGAGGCGAAGGAACTCGGCGGAATCAGGAGTTGAGGCGGCACTTTGGCTGGATATTCTCCAACCGTCATGAAAGCGACATTGAGCAGCCAGCGGCCGCTCAGTTCGTTCGGCGTGCGGGAAAGTTGTTCCGTCAAAATCTCGATCCCGGCGCGCGCGCCGCGTTGATATTTGTGAACTCCCGCTTTCTGAATCGGCAGGAGGCAGGATTCTGATGTGTGGTTGGATATGCAGTTTTCCACCTCGCCAAGTCGCAAGTGCGCCATGGCCTCCGCAATTCGTAGTAAGGCACGATCTTTCGAATTCAACAAGCCGGGACTCGCGGCGGGCGCTTTCCATGCGGCATGATACTCTTCGATGGATCGCAGTGTTTTGCCCGCGTTTAGCAATTCAGTCGCCAGGTCGATCCGTGCCTTCAGCGCGGTGCCGGCATCAGCGGAGCCCGCGAGTCGCGCTTCGAAGATCGGCACACGCAGATCATTTAGAAACTGGTTTTCCGCCGGAACATTCTCCGCGGCCAGCTTCTTTAACAATGCCGCCATCTTGGCTGTGCTGGGAGCGCGTGATACTTCCCGATTCTCCGCTCCAATCACGCTCGCTGTCGTCAGCCACAGGCAAGCCATGAGCCAAATACCCACGTTTCGCCCAAACGTGAAAACTTGGAAGGGTGAGGGTTGGAAACAGGAATGAAGCCAGGACCAGAATGGATATTCACTCAATTCGGACCCGATCCTTCCTGGCTCCAATCGCCCCTCTGAACTGCTTACTGAGGAGACCGTGGGATAGGCTACAAATCTTGACGGCGGCACAGACGCATCTGCTTCGTTGCTCGCTTGGTCGGAGGCCGCTGCGGGCATCCTCCCGCGTTCGCGCCTCGCATCTGCATCTGTGGCGCTCGCCATCAT
>SXMN01000330.1 GCA_005777315.1 Verrucomicrobiales bacterium | reverse complement strand
CCTGCGCCAAGAGATCGCCGCCTGGACCCGGCGTCGCAATCAGCCCTCTTCCAAAATCAACTGGCGTTTCACCACCGACGATGCCCGCGTCAAACTCAAGAAACTTTACCCCTCATTTGATGACTGACGGAGTACTAGCCTTCAGCACCATGCTCGCAACGGCGATGCCGATGTCTGGAACCACTTCCGTGAACGCCATCCGTTTCAAGCAGGATATCAAGCCGATCCTGTCGAAGCATTGCTTTTCCTGTCATGGCGCGGAGAAACAGAAAGCTCATTTACGGTTGGATCGCCGGTCGGATGCGCTGAAGGGTGGCGAGAACGGTGTTGCAATCGTTCCAGGAAAATCCTTGGAAAGCCCTCTGACCAAACGCAGCCAAAGCAATGATCCCGATGAAATGATGCCGCCCAAGGGCGAACGGCTCTCGGCTGGTGAGATCGCATTGTTAAGTCGCTGGATTGATGAAGGGGCCACGTGGCCGGATGATGGTTCTTCAAGCATCGAAGGGGAAGCTCGCCAGCACTGGGCTTTTCAGCCGTTGATTCGCCCGATAGTACCAGGCGAAGCGAGCAAGCCGTCACACCCTCCGCCGGTTACTGCGCCAGATCCAAAGGACTCACCCGCCTACCATCCGGTTGATTCATTCCTCACTTTGAAACAGGCCGAGTTGGGATTGCACCCTGCACCGGAGGCTAGCCGCCGCACTCTGATTCGTCGGGCGACGCTGGACTTGACAGGAATTCCACCGACTCCAGAGGAAGTGGACGAGTTTGTTGCCGACGCGGCAAAGGACGCTTACGAGAAGTTGATTGAAAGGCTCCTGGCATCTCCACACTACGGTGAACGTTGGGGTCGTTTCTGGCTGGATCTCGCCCGCTGGGCCGAGAGCGATGGTTACGAAGCGAATGAAATCCGTTCCACTGCCTGGCGTTATCGAGACTACGTGGTGAAGGCCTTCAACGAAGATAAACCTTACGACCGCTTTCTTCTGGAACAGATCGCTGGCGATGAACTGGAGCCGTACTCGGATGAGAATCTCGTGGCCACTGGTTTTCTCGCAGCCGCGCGCAACAACAACAACGAAGAGGACAAGGCGGTGCAACTGAATGGACCGCTGGTGGACATCGCAAATACCACGGCGACCGTGACGCTCGGGCTGACGATGAACTGCGCTCAGTGCCATGATCACAAATTCGAACCTCTCTCAACCCGCGACTACTATGCCTGGCATGGGCTCTTCCTTCGCGGCCAGGCTAACAGCCTTTTGCTCAAGGACACCTCGCTCTGGAACGAGTGGGAACGCTCCAAGCCGCCGGAGCTGCCAACGGCGAAGCAGTTGCTAGCGGAGATTTCCGATCCGGTGCGAGCCCGGCTACAAGCTGAAGCCCGGGCCAGACTGACCGCTGACGAAGCGACTGCACTCAACACGAAGCCTGAGCAACGTTCAGCGGAACAGAAGAAACTGGCGCAACAGTTGGCGAAGAACATCGAGATCACCGACGAGAAACTGAAACAGGCGTTGTCTGAAGATGATCGCAAGCTGTTTAGTGAACTTCAAAAAAAGATTTCACGGCAGGAGAGGGAATTGACGGAACGCAAACCTCAAACCTGGGCATTCTACTCGCCGGCGACGAGTCCGCACACCGTTGAAGCGCTCCCTCCTCGCGGCCAGTATCCATTTCCCTACAAGCCAGATGTCCTTAAGACCAATGAGGCAGTGGTGCTGAAGCGTGGTGACGCGCGTAACCGGGGTAATCCGGTTGCTTGTGGTGTGCCCGAAGTTTTCACTGCTGGCGGCCATGCCTCGAGCACAGAAACCATGGCAGCCTTCACAAACCGCCAGCAGCTCGTGAAATGGCTCGTGAGCGAGAAGAATCCGCTTGCGGCGCGCGTCTGGGTGAATTTCGTGTGGCAACAACACTTTGGTCGGGGTCTGGTGAACACATCGGGTGACTTCGGGTTGAAAGGCGAACGACCCGCAAACCAGGCGCTGCTGGATTGGCTTGCCTGCGAATTTCGGCAACCCGGTTCGGGATCAAATGACGTACGATCCTGGAGCACAAAGCAGCTCCACCGCTTGATCATGTTGAGCGCGGCCTATCGCCGACAATCCATCTCCAACGCTTCAAATGCGAAGATCGACCCGGACAACAGACATCTCTGGCGCTGGATGCCACGTCGGCTCGAAGGCGAGGCCATCCGTGATTCATTCCTGGCAGTGGCAAATCAGTTGAATCGAACGCTTGGCGGACCTTCCGTAAATGGCACCAACGGGCCATCGAACCGGCGCAGCCTCTATCTCAGGCAACAACGCTACATTCTCCCGGCAGCGCTCGCGATGTTTGATGCTCCTGTCGCCAACGAGGCATGCACACGCCGTCACACTTCGACGGTACCGCTCCAGCCGTTGCACCTGCTGAACAACGCCGAAAACCTCTCTCACGCCGAAGCGTTTGCCGCCCGCGTCATGGAGCAGGCGGCAGATGACGACAGCAAACGGATCGAATCCGCGTTCGAACTCGCCCTCATGCGCCCGCCATCAGCTGAGGAGGTGGCGGCAGCACGAAAACTCTTCGAAGCAATCGCATCAACAGGTGATAACACATCGCCCCCAATTGTTCGGCGAGCGTCCGGAACGGTGGCCTCGGCGAACGGGGCGAAGTCGAGGAAGCCATCGCCGGAGTTGGTCCAATTTTGTCAGGCGTTGATGAACTCCAACGAATTTGTTTTCATCCAATGAGAAAGCCTCTCCAAGTTTGTGGCTGCGGCAACTACCTGCAGCCTGCTCACTCGCGACGTGAAATGTTTCGTCGATCCGGCCTCGGGCTCGGCGCTCTCGCATTGACGTGGTTGTTGGGTGATGAGGGCCGGCTCCGCGCGGCGGATGGGAGGATGCCATCGCCCGTGCTGGTAAAAGGCCCCGCGAAGAACATCATTCTGCTTCACATGGGTGGTGGTCCCAGCCAGGTAGATACCTTTGACCCGAAACCCGCGATTGCTAAGTTCGCCGGGCAGAGTGTGCCTGACTCCATCGCGAAGCGCGTTCCGACGGGCAACTCCCGGCTCCGGACCTCAAACCTTTATCCTTCGCCTTATGAATTCCACAATTATGGCGGGAGCGGCATGCCGGTGAGTGATTTGTTTCGAGAAGTGGCTCGACACGCGGATGATCTGTGCGTCATTCGCTCGATGCGGCATGACAGCCCCATTCACACCCCGGCGGATTATCTGACCCTTACAGGTTCGCTCACCGGCCAGAGGCCCAGCCTGGGCGCATGGTTTGCGTACGGTTTGGGAAGTGAGAATCGCGACCTTCCTTCTTTCATCACGATGGTCTCTGGCGAGAATTTCAGTGGGCCGCCGATTTACGGCTCGGGATTCCTGCCTCCGCAATTTCAGGCAACCGTCGTCAAAGCGGATGAAGGAATCCCCGATGTGAAATTACCAACGGGAATCACCCCTGCTCAACGGCGGGCACAGCTTGATTTCATAGCATCGCTCAACCGCGAACATCTGGCACGACTCGGCGAGCACAGTGAACTTGAGGCGCGCATTCAGAGCTACGAGATGGCCTTCCGGATGCAGACATCCGCGCCTGAGGTGTTCGACCTCAAAGGCGAGAGCGAGGCGACGCGCAAACTTTACGGAATTGACACCAAGGAGACTTCAGAGTTCGGCACGAACTGCCTTCTGGCTCGCCGATTGGTGGAGCGCGGCGTGCGCTTCGTCCAATTGATTCAAGGTGGCTGGGATGCGCACAGCGATTTGAAAGGCAATCACCTGACTCAAGCCCGTCTTGTGGACAAGCCGGTCGCGGGTCTTTTCGCGGATCTTAAGGTGCGAGGGATGTTGGAATCGACACTTGTGGTTTGGGGAGGTGAATTTGGCCGCACTCCGACAGTCGAAGGCGACCCCAAAAAACCCGGCCGCGATCACAATCCCGCCGGTTACTGCATCTGGCTCGCAGGCGGTGGCGTCAAGGGCGGACAAATCATCGGCGCGACAGATGACGTGGGCTACACCGTGGTGGACAAACCGATACACCCAAACGATCTCCACGCAACGATTCTCAAGTCATTCGGCATCGATCAAAATGCCGTGTGGTACGAGCACAGCGGCCGCAGGGAAATCGTCACTGATCTGGGGGGCGAAATCGTCAGCGAAGTATTCGGATGAACTGGCAGAATCAGACGGCGCGATTGGAAATTAGAACGCAGATGAACATTCAAAATTATCTCACCAGAGTTTCAGTCTTCTGTTCCCTCTTCATCTGGACTGGCGGTGCTCTGACAACGGGAGCGTCCGAGATCACGAATTCCATTGGTCAACGGCTCACGTTGATTCCAGCGGGAGAGTTCACCATGGGTTCTCCCAGGGATTATGCTCAAGCCATGACTGCAAGAGTAAAATATGAGTGGTATCGTGACAGTGCTCCCAGTGAATGGCCGCAACGACGAATCCGGATCTCGAAGCCATTCCATTTTGGAACTCATGAGGTGACGCTGGGACAGTTTCGCCAATTTGTGACTGCGAGCGGTTACGTGACAGATGCCGAACGTGATCGCAAAGGAGGAGGAGGCAGAAAGGACGGGAAATGGATCGAACAGTCACCGGAGTTCAACTGGCGTCAGATGGGATACGAGCGCGCCGAGGATGAGCCTGTGGTAAATGTTTCGTGGAACGATACACTCGCGTTCTGCGCCTGGCTGTCGAAGAAGGAGGGAGCGAAGTACCGTCTCCCCACCGAAGCTGAGTGGGAGTATGCCTGCCGGGCCGGCACGACTTCCCCTGCGTTCTGGGGGGAAGAAGACATTCAGCGAAAAGAGTTCGCATGGAGCTCTGACAACTCAGGAGGATGGCCTCGCATTGTAGGACAATTGAAACCGAACGCGTGGGGCCTCCACGATATTCTCGGCAATGTTTATGAGTACTGCGCCGATGGCTGGAGCACAAACATCGCGGCTGCGCTGGGCAAATCGGGAGCAGTCAAACTCACAGATCCCATCGTACCGACAGACGATGAGATTGTCGTGCGCAGCACGAGTTGGGGAACGAACCCGCTCCATTGCCGCTCCGCGTTTCGCGGCAGCGCCGGCAGAACCCACAGAAATCACCGTGACGGATTCCGCGTCGTCCGAGAGTCGAGTGGCCAATGATTCATCGAGGCACACTCTGACATCACGGGCGGACTTTTAACCTGGCGACCAACTATCGGGATGATTCCGGAGCAACCGCTAAGCAACGGCGACACTACCCCTTCCGAAGAGATTAGATGGTGAAGTCCTCATACTCGGCTTTCACCAATTCGGTTGGAGGGAGCAACATGCCTGCGGCCAGCGTGTGGTGGCTTCCTTGCTCAATGAGAATGAAGGCTCCTGTCATGCGGTTGTTGGCGTAGCCATCGAAAATCAGCGGTTTGGCGGCACGAAAACGGATTTCACCAATATCATTCATCGCAAGTTCTGTCGCGGCCGTATCAGCGGAAAAATTGTCCATGCTGATGCGGTTTTCCAAACATGTAACCACTGCCTGGACTGTCTGCGTCGTATGTTTCAGCAAATACTTCTTCCCGCACTGAATGGGGCGCTGACCCATCCAACAAACCCTTGCGCGCAGGTCGGTGTTCATGCCCGGCATATTTTCGGAACCGATGAGCATGTCGCCACGGCTGATATCGATGTCGTGTTCGAGGACAAGCGTCACGCTCTGTGGACAAAACGCCTCCTGGAGCGGACCGTCGTAAGTCCAGATCTCCTTGACCGTGCTTCGATGACCACTGGGCAGGACCATGATCTTCTGGCCCGTTTTCACAACACCACCAGCGATTTGGCCGCTCACTCCACGAAAATCGTGCAGCTTTGGATCGCGCGGATTGTTCGGACGGTTGACCCATTGCACCGGCAGTCGAAAGCCATGAAGGTTCCAGTCACTCGCGATGTGAACCGATTCAAGATGTCCAAGCAGTGTCGGGCCCGCATACCACGGTGTATGGCTGGAGGGTTCGACGACATTGTCCCCATTGAGCGCACTCATCGGGATGAACTTCACATCTTTGATGTCCAGCAGCGGCAGGAACGATTCGAATTCTTCCCGGATTTCCCGGAACCGATTCTCGCTCCAACCCACAAGATCCATCTTGTTCACCGCAATGACGAGATGGGGAATGCGAAGCAGGGATGCGATGTAGGTATGACGACGACTTTGCTCGATGACACCCAGACGCGCATCCACAAGGACAATCGAGAGATTGGCGGTGCTGGCACCCGTGACCATGTTGCGAGTGTATTGAACATGACCGGGAGTGTCTGCGACGATGAATTTGCGGCGCGGCGTCGCAAAGTAACGGTAAGCCACGTCGATGGTAATCCCCTGCTCTCTTTCGGCTCGCAGACCGTCGGTAAGATTCGCAAGGTTTATCTGGCCACCACCTGTGATGTCAGCCGATCGTTCGAGCGCCTCCATTTGATCTTCCATGATGGATTTGGAGTCGTAGAGGAGGCGTCCGATGAGTGTGGACTTCCCATCGTCCACGGAACCGCACGTGTTGAAACGGAGAAGTTCGATCGGGTGAGAACCCGTGGATCGGAGATCGGGGTTGGAAAATCGAGAGGGCATTTTCGGAGATGTAAGTTCGAAGATCGGGGTTGGAGTTTGGTCTCGTTTGTCCAGAGAGCGGATCAATGCGCCGATAAGTTGCGGGTTCGGATACACTGATTCAGAATTGTGGATTGCTCATCCTGGGAAATGAAATGCTTATCGAGCAGCACATGAGTCCTAGAACGGACCTCGCCACAGGAACGGAGGGAGCAGCCGCGGCCCTGCAGCTTTTTGGCTTTGTTGATGCCCGCCCAGCCGACCGCGATGCTGTTCACGGCGGGGATTGTGGCCAGGCGCAGTTGGTCGGTCAGACCAAAGTCGTGTGACAGTCGCTCGCGACGACGAAAAAAGCAGACTTCGTTCGTCAGTACTCCAGCCATCATCCAATCGCCCAAATCTTCAATTGAATCCGGTACAACCATAGAATCTTCCTGATCCTCAATCTCCCATTTGCCACCTCTACAGATCAGAAGTACCCCGCTTTCTTGCGGTCCTCCATCGCTGCTTCACTGGCCTTATCATCGGCACGTGTGCCACGCTCGGTCACCCGGGCGGCTGCGACTTCGGCGATGATGTCATCCACGCTTTCGGCCGGGCTCTCGATCATGCCGGTGCTGATCATATCCGCAATGGTGCGAACACGCACCACGAGCGACTTGACGGCTTCGCTCGGTTTCGGGCGTGCGCCCGCATACGGATCCGGTTTGGTGGTGTCAGCATGTGCGGTTGGCACCGGTAACCACTGGCCGCCGCGGCGGAAGCATTCGCGACTGTGGCTGAAGTAGATGGTTGGCACTTCGAGCTTCTCCCGCTGGATGTACTCCCACACGTCCATCTCGGTCCAATTAGAGAGCGGGAAAACGCGCATGTTTTCGCCTTGATTCAGGCGGGCGTTGTAGAGGTTCCAGATTTCGGGACGCTGGTTCTTTGGATCCCACTGACCAAAGGCGTCGCGAAAGCTGAAGAACCGCTCCTTGGCGCGGGCTTTTTCCTCATCGCGGCGCGCACCTCCAATACAGCAATCAAAACGGAATTCCTCGATCGCGGCCAGCAACACCGGAATCTGGAGCTGATTGCGGCTGATCTGACCTGGCGTGGGTGCGGCAAGCCCTTTCGCGAAAGCTTCGTCAACGGTGCGCACAATAAGCCTGGCACCAAGTTGTTTCGCGCGACGGTCGCGGAACTCGATCAGTTCAGGAAACTCGTGACCTGTCTCAACATTGAGAAACGGCATCGGAATCTCGGAGGGACGGAATGCCTTCTCGGCGAGGCGCAAAATGCAGATGGAATCCTTGCCACCCGAGAAAAGAATCGCCGGTCGCTCGAACTCCGCGGCGACTTCGCGCAACACGTGGATCGCCTCGGTTTCAAGGTACTGAAGATGGTCAAGATGGTAGCTGTTCATTTAATTTGATGAGATTTAGTCGTGGTCAGCGCTGATTAGAGCCTATGCCTTTGCCACGGCCTGTCCGCCCCAGCTCGCGTGCAATCCGCACTCGCGCTTCTCATCTGCTTTAGCAGGGTCAAAGTAATCCCATTCGTTCGGGAGGTTGTGTTGTTTGAGATAGGCTTCCATCTCGATATCGCTCCAATAGAACACCGGGCTGACTTTGAGTGAATCAAAATTTCCGTCCGCTGATATGATGTCGAGGCCGGCACGGTTCGGGTTCTGGACTTTGCGGAGCGCAGTTATCCAGACAGTGGGCGCAAGTTCTTTCATACCGCGCTGGAATGGCTCCAATTTCATCACCGTGCTGAACGACTTGATGCGATCCTCGTTCTCTGGAGTCGGCTCGGGCATTCCGCCATGGACGGCGTCGTAATGCGCGGCGGTGAGCTTGGGCAGATAGGCTTTGATGTTAAGCTTGAGTTGCGCCTTGAGCTGCCCGGCATGTTGGTAGGTGGCAGGGCGGTTGTATCCGTGATCAACCCACAACACTGGAATGTCCGGCTGTACCTGAGTGACTAGGTGAAGAATGACGGCTTCGTAAGGCCGGAAGTTTGTCGAAACGATGGCGCGGCCATTCGCCTGCGCGATGGCCCACTTAACGATTTCAAGGGCGGGCTTGGAGCGGAGTTCCGAGTTGGCTCGGGTGATTTGGTCGGGGGTCATGGGTTCAATTTCTAATCAGCAAAATTCCTTCCAAAGGTAGCTCAAGCCGACAACTGGCATAGATCGCTTCAAAACGCTTACTCCGCTCTATTCTATGTCCAGTCGTTTCCAGTTCTGGTGCTAGAGCGCGCAAAACAGCTTTACTCTCCAAAGTTTTGGGTGTCTGCGGGTCAATCTTCCTCGTAGCATGCTCGAACACCTCTACCACCCTCCGAACCAAGGACGCTGGATGGTCCGACTTCGGAAACAAGACCCGGCAGATCATTTCGTATGAGTGCTAGTTTGAGGCCGTTACTTGCTCCCTCAACAGCACCCGCTCGCACCAGTCCCCAAACCGTTCACCCGCGTTCCGCTCTTTCGCGAAACGCGCAAGGATGGGCTGGAGTTCGGTCTCCAGCTCCGTTTCCTTGATGACTTCCTTGAACAGTTTATTGAGGCGTGTTCCGGAGGCGTTGCCACCGAGCCAGAGCTGGTAGCGGCCTGGTGCTTTCCCGACGAACGCAATTTCCGCCATGTATGGCCGTGCACAGCCGTTTGGGCAACCCGTGGAACGAATGATGATCTCCTCGCCGCCAAGGCCAAGATCGCCGCAGAGTTTTTCGATGCGGTCCACGAGGCCCGGCAACATGCGCTCGGATTCGGCCAGCGCGAGTCCACACGTGGGCAGAGCGGGGCAAGCCATGGAGTTGCCATGGAGCAGGCTGGTCTGGTTCTCTGTGCGCACTCCGTGCTCGGCGAAAATGCCGTTGATGGCTGATTTATCCCCGTCACTGATGTTGGCGATGATGACGTTCTGGTTTGCGGTGAGGCGGAATTCGATATTGCCAAACCTCTCCGCAACGCGGCGCAGCGCGGTCATTTGGCGCACGCCATCCGTGTCCTTGATGCGTCCGCACCCGACAAAGAGCGTTAGGAAATGGGTTCCATCAAGAGCCTTCTGCCAGCCGTAGGTGTCATGGGTGCTGGTGAATCTGGCTTCCCGGGCATGGCCTAACTTGATGCCGGCGCGTTTTTCAACCTCGGAACGCATCCATTCCACGCCACGTTCAGCCACGACGTATTTGAGGCGAGCGTGCTTGCGATCCGTGCGGTCACCGAAATCCCGGTGGATGGTCAGCACGGACCGGGCGACCTCCACGATGTGCTCCGGCTTGAAGAAACCCAGCACGTCCGCGAGGCGCGGATAGGTTGTCGTCTGGCCGTGGGTCCGCCCCATGCCGCCCCCAACGGCGAGGTTGTAGCCGATGAGCTGGCCGTTCTCGACGATGGCGATGAATCCGAGGTCGTTGGTGAACACATCCATGTCGTTCACCGGCGGCATGACAAAGGCGGTCTTGAATTTGCGCGGCAAGTAGGTCTTGCCGTAAAGCGGATCCACGAAATCCTTGTTAGCCGAATCCTCGAGGTTGAGCTGCACGCCATCAATCCAGATGGCGTGGTATGCCTTGGTGCGGGGTGCGAGCGCTTCAACGACGCGATGCACGTCGGCAATCATCGCGGCACGGGCAACCGTCTGCACCGGCGCAGGCGCAGCCATTACATTTCGGTTCACGTCACCGCAGGCCGCAAGCGTCGAGAGCAGGCATTCGTTAATCTTTTTTACTAGGGGGCCGAGGCCGGCCATGACGACACCATGGAACTGGATGCTCTGCCGCGTGGTAATCCGCAGGGTGTTGTTGCCGTACGTCGTCGCAAGGTCGTTGAAAGTAATCCATTGTGCCGGGGTCATGATGCCACCGGGGATGCGCCCTCGGATCATCATGATATACTTCTTGGCCGACTTGCGCAGATCACGGTCGTCCTGCTGGTAAATACCGTGGAACTTGGTGAACTGCTGGTCATCAGCCGAGAACTGATCGGTGCCAGAAGCCATCGTGGCGGCGATGTTTCCGGCCAGCGTGGGAATTTCCGACTTGATGACCTCGTTGTGAGTTACCTTCGCATCTGGAGATTGAATCATTAGTTAAATAAAATACCCGCAAAGCATTATTCCAGCACCAGTCCGGGTCAACTGGAAATCTCCGACGCAACCGCTCGCAAATGCCTGTGATTGCACCCTCCGGATCGGTCGTTCTGAGGGGAAATGAACCCTTGCTCTTTGTGACCCCGTGCCTATTGTGCGGCTCACTAACGAGTGTCTAATGCAGTGCCGATAAATATGAGTCAGCGTACATTTTACTACTTCGACAACAATGCCACCACTCGAGTCGCCCCGGAAGTGGTGGAAGCGATGCTGCCATTTCTGACGGAGTATTGGGGAAACCCATCGAGTGCCTACCACTTTGGGAACCAGGTTTTCAAACATGTTGAGAACGCGCGTTCCAAAGTGGCTGAACTGATCCACGCGGATCCACGCGAGATCGTTTTCACAAGTTGTGGCACGGAAAGCAACAATGCCGCTATCCATAGCGCCATCATCGTCCAGCCCAATAAACGCCATGTAATCACCACGGCAGTAGAGCATTCGGCAAACATCAATTTCGGGGAGTACCTCCAAAAGCGAGGTTACGAAGTCACGTTCTTGCCCGTCGAATCAGATGGATCGCTGGATCTCCATTTGCTCGAGAAATCCATCCGTCCTGACACTGCAATCGTCTCCGTCATGTGGGCCAACAACGAGACGGGAGTCATCTTTCCCATCGAAGAGGTCGCCGCGATTTGCCGCAGCAAGGGCGTACTCTTCCACACGGACGCCGTGCAGACGCCGGGAAAGATCAAAATCGACGTGAAATCAGTGGGTGCGGATTTTCTTTCACTGTCAGCGCACAAACTTCACGCGCCGAAGGGAATCGGCATGCTCTACGTGAAGCGCCGCACCAAATATCAACCTTATGTCATCGGCGGACATCAGGAGCGCGGACGTCGCGGAGGAACAGAAAACGTGGCCAGCGTCATCGGGTTCGGCCGGGCTGCCGAACTGGCGATGGCGCACCTCAATGAAGAGAACACGCGGGTCCGGGCGCTTCGAGACCGGCTGGAAAATACAATTTTATCCTCGATCTCCCACACTTCACGGAATGGCTGCAGGGATTCGCGATTACCGAACACTTCCAACATCGCGTTCGATTTCATCGAAGCCGAAGCCGTCTTGATGCTGCTGGATCAAGCAGGGATTTGCGCGTCGAGCGGGTCCGCATGCACGACAGGATCGCTGGACCCGTCTCATGTGCTGAGCGCCATGGGTCTCACGCCAATGCGCGCACGCGGTTCGGTGAGGTTCAGCCTGGGGATCTACAATACCGACCAGGATGTGGATTTTCTTCTCGAGAAACTCCCACCGATCGTCGCAAAACTCAGGTCGATTTCACCTCTCAATCCCGACCATCCCGACAACACCTCTTACGACATCGAGGCCGCACGCACGAAACATGAGCAAGACATGGCAAACGCGACATCTGAAAAGGATGTCGAAGTGGCTTCCGTTTGAGTTGCGAGAGATTGATCCGATGAGCAACAAGACAGGGCCGACCAGAAATGCTGCCGAGTTGAACGGTACGCTTTGCAGGAGCGTGGTGGCTATGGAAGCTGTTGGTTGACGGCGGGCAGCATGTCCTCTTGGAGGCTGGGCGTCTCCCCAGTTCGATAAACCGGCCAGAGCCAAGTGCAAAAAAGATGAGGCGGCATCACTGCCGCCTCCCCGTTCAGACTCTGTTGGGTATTCACCGCACACTGGCGGCGCTCCACGCTGGTTCATGCCGCCATCTTCATGACCGGCTCGCTCCACGGGCCAGCGCCCGCCGCACCCACGGCGCGTGCGCGGAACCAATACTTCGTCCCGCCAGTCAGGCCGGTGGCAGTGCAATTCGCACGCGTGGTCACCGCAATCTGCGACCACGGCCCATCAGGATTCACCGCACTCTCCACCACGTAAGAGCTGCGACCGGCCACAGGTTCCCACTTCGTATCCACACGGCCCTTAAAGGCCGAGGTGAAAGCCTGCAAGTCTTGCGGCGCGGGAAGCGGACCCACGGGCGAGGGAGTGTCCGCCACTTCCATGCCAGCGCTCAGGATGATCTCCGCCTTGCCGCCGCTGGCCGTCTGCACGTAGGCGGCTTCCTGCATCAGTGCCTCATCCAGCCCTTTGACCATCAGATTCCGCTCCGTCATTTCGAACTCCAGCGCCACCTTCATGGCATCGATCGCATTGGTCTTTGCGATGATGTTGCTGCGCAGCGTGGATAGATCTTCCAGCGGCGGATTCGGCGCGGGGAAGTTCTCATTGTCCGCCATCGCGGTGGTGATGGTTTGAGTGCGCTGAAGCTTCGAATCCAGCTTCAACTTGGCGAGGCCCAACTTAACTTTTGCTATATTGGTTCTGCTCATTTTCTTTGACGATTGAAAGAAGCCCGTCGCAGCGCCGCAAGAACCAGATCCCACTCATCGCACAGGCGACTGGCGGCTGATCCTTTATGAACGGTGCCATGTTACGCAGTCCTTTCACAATTTCTCGAATCGCACATTTTTGAAAAGCTTTAGGCGAAATAATTCAACCTCCAGAGCCCGCGAATCACGGGTATGTGGTTTGTCAACGGGAAGATTCCGAAATTTAGATTGTTCTGTATGGTTAAATCGCGGTGGGGAGGATAGGGCTCTGCAGGAGTGCAACCCGAGCGCCCGACCGTCCATGGATTGCGGATG
>SXMN01000329.1 GCA_005777315.1 Verrucomicrobiales bacterium | reverse complement strand
ATGATGATGACCTTGTGGTAACGAAGCTTTTCCAGGTTGAAGGCGCCTTCCCCCTCGCCATCGCCGATGCCGGTGCCAATGGCGGTGATCATCGTCCGGATTTCGTTGTTCTGAAGTACCTTGTCGAGGCGCGCTTTCTCCACGTTGATGAGCTTTCCGCGAATTGGAAGAATAGCCTGGAACTTCCGGTCGCGGCCCTGCTTGGCAGAACCACCGGCGGAGTCACCTTCGACAATGTACAGTTCAGTGTTTTCCGGATCACGGTCGGAACAATCCGCCAGCTTGCCGGGCAGACCGCCGCCTGTCAGAGCACTCTTGCGGACTGCTTCGCGAGCTTTCCTTGCGGCTTCGCGAGCCCGGGCGGCATTGAGGCCCTTGTCCACAATCCGCTTCGCGACAGGAGGGTTTGCATCGAAATAGAACATCAACCCCTCGTAACTCGACGAGCCAACAATGCTCTCCACCTCGGGTGAAAGCAGCTTCACCTTCGTTTGCGATTCAAACTTCGGATCCGTATGTTTCACCGAAATGACTGCCGTAAGACCTTCACGAACGTCATCGCCGGTGATTTGAGGATCCTTGTCCTTCAGCAGATTGTTCGATTTGGCGTACTGATTGATTGCGCGGGTCAGGGCGCTTCTGAAGCCGGAGAGATGGGCGCCGCCATCCGGATTGTGAACGGTATTGGTATAGCAGAGCACCTGGTCGTTGTAGCTGTCGTTGTATTGCAGCACGACCTCAACATGAACCTCGACCTGCTTGTCGTCGGTATTGACCTGGGACTCCTTTCTGAAGGAAATGGGTTTCGGATGGATTGGTGTCTTGCTCTTGTTCAACTGCTTGACGAACTCCTCCACGCCGTCCTTGTAAAAGTATCTCTCCTCCTTTGCCTCCGCGTTGCGTTCGTCGATGAATAGAATCTCCAGTCCGGAATTGAGGAACGCCAGTTCGCGCAGTCGTTGACTGATGCGGTCTGCCTTGAACTCTGTGGTCTCGCGAAAGATTTCTGAGTCGGGTTTGAATGTGATGAGGGTGCCAGTGCCCTTGGCTTTGCCGATCACTTCGAGCTTCTTCATGGTCTTGCCGCGCTCGAACTCCATGTGATGCACCTGTCCCTCTCGAGAAACTTCCACCTCGAACCACTCCGAGACAGCATTGACGCACTTGGCCCCGACTCCGTGGGTTCCGCCGGAGAATTTATAACCGCCCTGTCCATACTTGCCGCCGGAATGCAACGTTGTGAGAACCAGTTCAACGCCGGGGACTTTGTACTGAGGGTGCATATCCACCGGAATTCCTCGTCCATTGTCGCGAATGCTGATCGAACCATCCACGTGAACAGTCACTTCGATGCGATCACAATGCCCGGCAAGGTGTTCGTCCACGGAGTTGTCCAGCACTTCCGAAACACAATGATGAAGCGCGCGTTCATCCGTGCCGCCGATGTACATTCCTGGCTTCTTCCGGACTGCTTCGAGCCCCTCCAATTTGCCGAGTTTCGAGGCGTCGTACGCCTCCGTTTGAATTGCAGAGGTCGCCTCAACTCCCGTGTCAAGGTCGGCTGGTTCTTTGGCCATAATCAAATATCCAACAGCGGCAATTTTAATGGGTAAACCGCAGGTGAATGGTATGAAAAAGCGAACTCCTAACTCAACTGCTATTTAGCTATTTCATCAACGGATGCTTCTGGAGGAGAAAATCACTTCTGCTTCTGCGCCAGCTCGCTTTCGCATGAGCCCACTCCAACCCATGCCCTCCGTCATGGGTGATGAGTTGGGCCATGGAAAGTGAGTCCGAGAACGGCGATTTAGCCGGCAAATGGATGAGCACTTCGGCGTTGAACAGGTTCCTGCTCCATAACTGGTTCTTCGCTGTTTTCAGCGGAATCGGACAGTGGTCGCAGGCCGGGTTCAGGCATCCCGGAGGGATGCCTGAAGGTAGCCGAGGGTTGAGGAGCTTGCGGCGCGGGGATACCCCCGGCATTCGGCGGGAAAAGTCCGCACCCCGGTGGGGGAAGAGTGCTAGAAGGTCATGAACGGGCTTGTTCTGGCACCCCAGCCGGGGTGCGAAGCTCGGGAGCGAGCCAACCGGCCACGGGGGTATCGCTGCGCTCAACCGCCGGTTACCTTCTGGCATCCTTTGAGGATGCGGGAACTCGTTCCACGATCACCTCGCCGTGCTCATGAGGTTGTGGATTCAGTATCACAGCCGAAACAGAGAAACTATTCCTTGACTTGCGCTGGAATGATTTATATAAAACTCACTGTCGACCGGGTAAAATCTTAGAAATTACAATCATATGAAGCGAAAGACATTATTTGTGGGGGCAGCCATGGTGGTGCTGTTGAGTCTCAACGGCGTAGCCGCTGGAGTTCTTCCGGTTTCAAAAACAGCTGAGATCAAACGGACCTTGACTTCTGTTGCGGCACTCGAAGTAGCCGCCAAGGCAGCATTGATTGTTGATCAAGCTCCCAAGGAGCAACGCCAGGAGATATCGATCGAAGTTGTTCGGATCGTAGCCGCCAAGAAGGTTTCTGTATTACCAGCAGTGGTGGGTGCCATTGCAAAAATATCCCCGGAGAACAGCGCAGCCATTGCAAGTGAAGCTGCATCTTTGTCTCCTGAACAAGCGGAGTCTATCGCAAATGCGGCTGCTTCTGCCGCACCGGCCCAAGCCGCGCAGATCGCCGCCCACGTAGCTAAAGCCACCCCAAAAAATGCCGTGCAGGTTGCACGATCAGTTGCGTCTCGAGTGCCGGAGGCAACCGGAGAAATTCAAGAAAATGTTGCGGTTTCGGTGCCTTCTTCGAGGACTGCATTGCAAGAGGACGAAACACTAGTTCGATACAGCCGTTCCAGTGCGACAAGTTCTATACATATTCCTGCTTTAATTACAACTTTCCGAGGCTCTATCAACGGGATACCCGCTAGGAAGCCGCCCGCTAGGATTCCAGCAGGATTAATCGAATTCGGCTACGATGCTGCCCGCGACGATTACGGCAGGCCCTGATAGTTAATTTGAAATGAAAACCCTGTCCTGCGTTGAGCGGGACAGGGTTTTTTATTTGTGTGAGCGACTTGAGTGTCTCGAATTCTTTGAGAATCAAGGTCTGAGGAAAATGTGAGCGCTTCTCATCGTGGGCTTCATCGTTCGCAATCTTCTCGCATTGGTTTTATTACCCGTCTTGGTAGAATGCTTTAGTGCGCTAAATAGGATCATTTCTGGACTTCAGGATGCGAGCACAGTTTGGGTGGCGCTTGCATCAGGTGCTGCCTGCTGGGGCGTAGTCTTTCTAGCCCTCCCCAAGCCTATGTGGCTTTACGTCTTTGGACACGAGCTTACTCACACCATCTGGACATGGATCTTTGGTGGCCGTGTAAAAGGATTTCGGATCTCTGCTTCGGGAGGATATGTGGAAACAACTCGCTCCAATGCGTTGATTGCTTTGGCTCCCTATTTTTTTCCGATCTATGTGTGGCTGGTTATCCTGGTGACTGCTCTGCTGGGAATCTTCCTGGACACTTCTCATTATGCATTCTGGATTCATTTCGCCATCGGGGCAGCGTATGCCTTCCATTGCACGCTGACGTGTCATGCGCTTTCGATGGAGCAGACCGACATCACACGAAGCGGAAGATTCCTATCCTTCACCATTATTGCGACAGGAAACGGGGCGGTATTGCTGGCGGGGATACCGTTGGTTACCAGTCAAGTTGGAGTGACCAAGGCCCTCAGTTGGTGGGTTAGCGACTCAGTTACGGCTTTTTGTGGAATCGGGAATTGGGCAGTGGGCTTGGTTCTGGTGTGCTTGAGGCACCTGAGAGCGTAGTGAATCAAAAGTAAGTGTTACCCGTGATTGGAGGCGCGAGATGAATCAAGATCAGAATTCGCTCTTGAAATGACCCTCTGGTTGATGCGAAATGGCGGACGCGGATTAGTGCTATGAACCTTGGCGACATCGTACAAAAAGAACAGATCATCCCGGATTTGCGGGCCTCAGATCGGTGGGAAGCCATTGATGAGGTCATTAACCACCTCATAGCCACTGGGAAAATCAAAGCTGAACATCGAGACCCGATTGCCGCGGTTGTGAAGAAACGGGAAACCTCGATGAGTACCGGCATCGGATTTGGCATTGGGATTCCTCACGCATCCACCGATTTGATTTACGAGGTTGTTGGAGCTTTGGGCCGGTCAAAACGAGGAGTTAATTTCGATTCCCTGGACAATCAGCCAGTCAACCTGGTCATG
Organism: Verrucomicrobiales bacterium; assembly: GCA_005777315.1. Lineage (GTDB taxonomy): Bacteria > Verrucomicrobiota > Verrucomicrobiia > Limisphaerales > F1-12-MAGs170 > F1-120-MAGs170. Next base: position 11,264 of record SXMN01000329.1, on the reverse strand, counting down.
CTATTTCTCGTCCCTCAGGGCCAGTTCCAAAAGCATCTACACACGCTGGCCAATATAGCAAAGTTGCTTCACAAAAAGGAGTTCCGCCAGGCTCTTGAACAAGCGCAGGATGCCGCCGCGATGCATCGTATTATCTGCGAGGCTCCGGCAAGCAAATAGACCCTGCTCCTGATCAATTCATCGTTTCACAGCGGAATCATTTATTTCCTTCGTGTTATACCGACTACTGGAAGAGCGCCTTCAACGCGCTGTGCTCGAAGTTCTGCCTGAAGCGGATGCTTCCTCGATTCTCATCCGTCCCTGTCCGGATGCCAGGCATGGCGACTATCAATCCAGCGCAGTAATGTCGCTCGCCAAATCGCTCAAGAGAAATCCACGTCAACTTGCGGCCGATGTGCTGGCCAGGCTGGAGGTGCGAGATTTGTGCGATGCTGTCGAAGTGGCTGGCGCTGGCTTTTTGAATTTCCGCATTCGCGCTGAAATGCTTTGTGGACAAGTAACGGATGCGGCGCGCGGCGGACACCTGTTCTTCACACATTGCCCGAATCCACGAACCATCGTTGTCGATTTTAGTTCGCCAAATGTGGCGAAACCGATGCATGTGGGGCACATCCGTTCCACGGTGCTCGGGGACTGCCTCAACCGGGTGTTGCGACTCCTCGGGCACCGGGTGATCACAGACAATCATATAGGTGATTGGGGAACTCAGTTCGGAAAACTGCTTGTTGGTTGGAAAAGTAATCTTGATCGGGCGAAGCTTGATTCGGACCCCATTGGAGAAATGGAACGCATTTACAAGCTGGTGAATGCGGCTTCCGAAGCTGACCCGGCCGTGATGAATGCCGCGCGGCAGGAGCTGGTTAAACTCCAGGCGGGTGATGCAGAAAACCTGGCGATTTGGAGGGAGATGATTGCCTTGTCTCAGCGCCAATTCGATGCGATCTACAGCCGTCTCGGAGTCAGGTTCGATCACGCATTGGGTGAAAGTTTCTACAACTCGAAATTGAAACCAGTCGTTTCAGAACTCGAAGCCTCCGGTTTGGCAAAGGACAGCGAAGGGGCAAAAGCAGTCTTTTTCGATGACGTGCCTGAACTGAAAGCGCATCCTGCACTAGTTCAAAAGAGCGATGGTGCCGCGAACTACACCACCACAGACCTTGCTACGCTCCAGTACCGGATTGAGAATTGGAAGCCGGATGAGATCATCTACGTCACAGACGGACGGCAACAACTCCACTTCAAGCAGCTCTTTGCAATTTTTCGGCGGTGGCATCCTGAGATCAAGGCCAGGCTCGTCCATGTCTGGTTTGGATCAATACTTGGTGAGGATGGAAAGCCGTTCAAAACAAGATCGGGAGAAACCGTCAAACTTGATGAGCTTCTTGACGAGGCACAGGAGCGTGCACTGGCGGTGGTCAGCCAGAAGAATCCCGACCTCGATGATCAATCGAAGAGGGAGATCGCCCGGATTATTGGTATTGGCGCGGTCAAGTATGCCGATCTTCTGCCTAATCGGCAGAGTGATTACGTGTTCAGTTGGGACAAGATGCTGGCGTTGAGCGGCAACACCGCACCCTATCTTCAGTACGCCTACACCCGCACCCGCGGCATCCTTCGCAAAGCTGGCGAAGATGGCGTGCCGTGGACCAATTCGATGGAGACGTGCGTGGAATTGAAAACTGAACCGGAGCTTTCCCTCGCAAAACATTTGCTGAACTTCGGGCTCGTGCTCGAAATGGTTGCGAGTGAATACCGCCCCAACTATCTGTGCAATTATCTCTACGACCTCGCGGCGCATTTCGCGCGGTTCTTCGAACAGTGCCCCGTGCTAAAGGCTGAGCCTGCCGAGCGTGCCAGCCGCCTGGCATTATGCGATGTCACGGGGCGGGCGCTAAAGGAAGGGCTCCAGATCCTGGGCATCGAGACATCAGAGAGGATGTAGATCCAGTTTTCAGGTGGTGTGAATTGCTCCAAGTGGGGCTCCGGAGGTCGGTCAGAGCAGATTCGCAGCAAGCTCCGCCAGCTCGGATCGTTCGCCCTTCTGGAGTTCTATGTGTGCAGCGATCTTCGCAGCTCGGAATCTGCTTACGACGTAGTTGAACCCAGTCGATTGTGAGTCCACGTAGGGATTGTCGATCTGGTAGGGATCACCCGTCATCACGATTTTGGTCCCTTCACCAACGCGGGTGATGATGGTCTTCGCTTCGAGTGGCGTCAGATTTTGCGCCTCATCGATGAGCATGAACTGGCCGGCAATGCTCCGGCCGCGAATGAAACTCAACGCCTCCACCACCACGATTCCGGACCGGATCAAGTCACTGCTGCGGCGGTTGTCATGCCCCATGTTGAGATCACCCAGCAGTTCGAGTGTGTCATGGATGGGTTGCATCCAGGGTGTCAGTTTCTCTTCGAGCGTGCCCGGCAGGAAACCTATTTCGCGCCCCATCGGAATTGTAGGTCGAGCCACTATCAGCCGCCGGAATTCGCGGTCGAGAACCGTTCGTTTGAGTCCGGCTGCCATTGCGATCAGCGTTTTCCCTGTGCCGGCCTTACCCATCAGCGTTACCAGCTTGATTTCATCATTGAGCAACGCATCGAAGGCGAAATGTTGCTCACGATTGCGTGGCTTGATTCCCCAGACTCCTTCGCGAGCATCTACGATTGGAGCAAGTCGTTTACCTGTCGCGTCCACCCGTGCCAGCGCTGTTCGCTTGGGATTCGCTTCGTCTATCAGTGTGCAATACTCGTTGGGCAGTCGGATCCCTGCACCGTTGAGTTCCAATTCCCCGTTGGCACGAAGTTGCGTCAGTTTGTCAGAGCTTACCGGCAGTTCGAATGTGCCTGTGTAGAGATCCTTGATTTCGACGTGATCCGTCTCGTAATCCTCGGTCTGCAAGCCCAAAGCGTCCGCTTTGATCCGGAGATTGATGTCCTTGGTTACAAGGATGGCTCGTTTGGCCGGATCCTGCTTCTGTACTGTGAGAGCCATCGCCACGATTCGGCTGTCAGTCGTCCTGCCGGTGGGTGCAATGCCATCCGCGGCCTCGAACATGATTCGGAGGTGGCCTCCGCCATCAAGCGTCACCCCCTTGCTCAGGTGGCCCTTCGTTCGCAGACCATCCAGCATCCGTGACACACTCCTGGCGTTCTGCCCCCGCTCGCTGGATTCCCGCTTGAACCGGTCAATCTCCTCGATGACCTCAATTGGTATCAGGACAGAATTGTCCGCAAAGTTGAAGATTGAGTTTGGATCGTGAAGGAGGACGTTGGTGTCTAGGATGTAGTTTTTCACTGAAACGACTGGATGGTGATCGAGCCTATGCGTCGATGCCACTCGATCAATTGGGCGTACCGGCTGGGCAGTGAATAGTGTCCGGAGTAGAGGAAATTCTCGAGCATTCCAAAGAGGTCGAAATCCACGAACCTTGGCCGCTGATCGATCAGGAACGGGCGGTGCGTCACCATTTCCTCAAAAGGCAGCAGCAACTCCGTGAGTTCCGCGAGCAACTGTTCCTGCTGTTCGCGCCAGCGCGCGAGGCAACCGCGGCCAAACTTCCTTTCCTTGTGCCGGATGAAACCAAGGTGCTCGCCCCGTGGAACATTTTCCTCGTAATAAGCATCATTGAGTTTGAATCCACGGCCTTCGATTTCACTTTCGATGTAGCGCCAGATGATCGACTGCACGCCCTCCATGTCGGCGGGGAAAAGGCCCATCCCAAATTTGGAGTCCAGGTACTTTCCGATCACCTGTGAATCAGGTGACGTCTCGAAGATTACATTCCGCCCGTCTTTGAGCACCGGCACTTCATAGTAACGGCGACGAGTAAGCTTCCAGACAAGGCTTCGGTCGGGGTTGGGGATGTTGATGAGTTTGAATTTTGTCCCGGCGAATTCAAGAATCCGCCGCTGCACAATGCAAAATGGGCTGTAGGGAACCTGAACCAACTCGATCATCCGCGCCCATTGCTAGCACCCATCGGAAGGATTGCAAGCTGGAGTCCGGAATTCATGGAGCTTTCACAAACTTCCACGAATTCGCCATCAAAAGCGCGTTGAGGCGTCGATCCCAGATTCTATGGTGCGATCTACTCCGGACATGACCACCATCTATGAGCAGATTTCCGCCGCGCTTGCAGGCAATCAACAGTTCGCTCTGGGTGTTATTTCTGGAATCAAAGGTTCAAGCCCTCAGAAGAAGGGTGCCAAAGCCCTGTTCTTCGGAGACGGGCGGATCATCGGGACTCTCGGAGGCGGATGGAAGCATGGTCTGACACACTGGGCTTTCTGCCTTGGTGATCAACCCCATCTCCGCAATGAAACATTTGAGGCGCTGCTCAAATTCAGCGCCGAGAATCCTGAAAGCCTTGTCCAACCATCCATCTGCAATCGACCCAGGCATCCTGTGGTGATGCCAAAAAGTGTCTTCAAGCGGCTGGGTGACGCTCGCGAGGCGGGCCTGCGGGTATTCCTCAAGTCACATCAACATCTTGCGCGCTCCATTGAGTGCAATGATCCGGGGCTGGATCTGGACATCGACACTCCAGCGGAGTACGAACAGGCGTTGAAGCTGGTTTGCTCCGATGCACAGCGAATACGATGATCCCGCCTTTGAACCTGAAAACGGCTGTTCGGATTCACAGAAGGAAACAAAGAGAACGAAGGGAGAGCAACTCCGGCGGACATTCCCCGGCAACCCTCGATCACCAAGTCAGTGAAGTCCGAGAGACCGGGAAGATCCTGCCAAATCCTTCTCACTTGGTTTCCTTCATTACCTTCTGTTCAAATCAATTACTGTTTTCAGGGCGAATCCTCCACGCCGCCGTGCGCCAGCATTTTGAGCGTGTCATAATAAATTCGGGAGAGGTATGTTTTCACCCACCGAGACAAACATATGATTCCAAAGCGGAATCACAAACGAACCGAGATTTTCCTTCTCCGAAATCTGATGATGCGAGTCATGTCTGCAAGCGCAAAGGTCATCCGTGCTCCTGAGCTGTTCGTGTTACTTGCCACGATGCTTGCCGTGTCCGCCGCGCCTGGTCCAACCAACGAGATGCGTTCAGAAATGATCGTGACGGATCAACACCGCAAGCATTGGTCTTACCTTCCGCTTGGAAGCCCACCGCTGCCCGCCGTAAGAAATATGGACATGGCGCGAACACCAGTGGACCGGTTCATTCTCGCAGCACTTGAAGAGAAAGAGCTCTCACTTTCACCGCAAACCGATGCTCAGAAGCTCGTTCGGCGAATTTATTTCGATCTCATCGGCCTGCCGCCAACACCGGAGCAAGTCCAACTGTTTCTAAAAGCATCCGAGGTTGACATGCAGTCCGCCGTTCAGTCTCTCGTTGATCAACTGCTGGCCAGCCCGCACTACGGGGAACGCTGGGCGCGGCACTGGCTTGACGTGGCTCGCTACGCCGACAGCGATGGTCAGGAAAGCGACGCCGACCGGTCCACGGCTTATCATTATCGCGACTTTGTCATCCGCAGCTTGAATGACGACCTTGCGTTCAGCACGTTTGTGCGATGGCAACTCGCCGGCGACGAGCTGGAGCCGGACAACCCGCTCGCAGTCGCCGCCACAGGTTTCATCGTCGCCGGAACGCACGCGGTTCTGCCGGACAACCTGATGGAGGAGGAGCGGATCCGCACCCGATTCAATGAACTCGATGACATGATCGCAACGACCGGATCCGCCATGCTCGGCCTGACTCTGGGTTGCGCGCGCTGTCACGACCACAAGTACGATCCTGTGCCACGACGGGATTATTACCAACTGATGAGCGCCTTCAACGGCGGTGACCGCGCTCAAGTTCCACTCGCGCCGCTCGATGAAATCCGACGGCACCGCGAGGCGGAGGCAGGATGGAAGGAGGAGTTCGACCCGGAGAAGAAGCGGCTTGATGACTGGCTCCAGAAAGTGAAGAAGCAGCACGAGTCGGCGGTGCGCCTTGCGAAGATTGATGGATTGAAGGTAACCGTTGATGAAATGTCCCTCCTGAAGGCTTCTCCTGACTCCAAGGACGCGAAGGAGCTGGCGAAGAAATTCTCCAGGGAGCTCAAAATCGAAGACAAGGATTACAGGCCGTTCCTTTCTGAGGAAGAGCGAAGCACGTGGGATGAAGGGGAGAAGACTCTCAAGACATTGGAAGCACGCAGGCCGAAGTCATTGCCCTCCACGTTGGCCTTCGCCGATTTCGGTGCCGAACCGCGCGAAACATTTTTGCTTGCGCGGGGCGACTTCCGCTCGAAGGGCGAGTCGGTACCGTTGGGTTTCCTGACTGTGCTGACCAGGGGCAAGTCGCCTGCGGATTATTGGATGGCTGCGCGCGCCGGCAGCCTCCGATCCGATTCCACCCAACAGCGACGTGCTTTGGCGGAATGGATGACGGACACCGAGCACGGCGCGGGCACACTGGTTGCGCGGGTGATCGTCAACCGTATCTGGCAGCATCACTTCGGTCAGGGACTGGTGCGTACGGTCAACGATTTTGGTGCACGCTGCGACCCACCCACGCACCCGGAATTGTTGGAATGGTTGACCCACGAATTCGTCAAGGGCGGCTGGAAGTTGAAACCGCTGCACCGTCTGATCATGACCAGCTCGGCATATCTCCAGGACACTGCTTTCGATGCGGCGAAAGCGAAACTGGATCCAGACAATCGTCTTCTGTGGCGGCGGCGTTCGCAGCGGATCGAGTCCGAGATTTTGCGTGATGCCATGCTCGCCGTGAGCGGCGTGTTGAATCCGGAAATGTTCGGCCCTGCTTTCAAGGCACCCGTTGCCCCGGAGGCCATCCAAGCCCGCAACATGAAGGATCCGTATCCCAAGGATCTGAAGGAGACTTCCGCCACGCGCCGGCGCAGCGTTTACATGTTTCACAAGCGAGTGGTGCAGCAACCGCTCATGCAGGCTTTCGACGGACCCGATGCGCAGGCCAGTTGCGGTCGTCGCGAAAACACCACGGTCGCTCCGCAGGCGCTCGCATTGTTGAATGACCAGTTCGTCCGCGCGCGCGCTGTGGATTTCGCGCAAAGACTGGAGAGAGAGGCGGGCGCTCAATCCGAAACCCAGGCCCGTCTCGCCTGGCGAATCGCTTTCGCCCGCGAACCATCCGCCACCGAACTGCAATCCGGGGTTGCCTTCCTCGACTCCCAGCTTCGACAGCGCTCGAACCGCGGACCGGCCAATGCTTCGATGCGCCAACTGGCCCTGGCTGACTTTTGTCAGGCAATCCTCGCGATGAATGAGTTCATCTACGTCGATTGAACCATTTCAAACCAGCAGGCGTGGTTGGCAATGGAGTTGTCATTTGCGCGGGCCTTCGCTTGACTTGGAGTGTTATCCGATGACGAAGGCAGCGATCCGCGCCCGGCGTGATTGACGAACCTTTGATTCGATTCACCGAACCGGAGTAATTTATGACACGGACTCAAGTGCTTGACCTCTATTTCATGGAAGCAAGGTCGAAACTCATTGACCTGGCCGCCTTTCTGGATCGTGTTGATCGCGCGGAAGGCGAGGCGGACTTCAGGCTGAGAGCCTTCCGGGACGCCGTCTCACATTTGTCTGACGGCCAGCCGGCTCGGGCTAAAAATATCCTTCTTTCACTGAGTGATCCATCCACTGAGCCCATTGCCACGGCGCCGGGCAAGGGCGCGGTGGGAGCCTGGCCAGGAACCGAAGCAAAGTGATCAACCTGCTCTGAACCCAGACCTATGCGCTACATCGAACCTCACGGACACATGGTCAGCCGGGTGACTGACGACTATCAGGACATGGCCATGGCGGGCTGCGCGTGTATTTGCGAACCTGCTTTCTGGGCCGGATTTGACCGCAGATCGCCGGAGGGATTTTATGATTATTTTTGCCAGCTTACCGAGCACGAGCCGAAGCGCGCGGCAAAGTTTGGAGTCCCACATTATTGCTGGCTTTGCATCAATCCGAAGGAGTCGGAAGACGTCCGCCTTGCCAGGGATGTTGTCGCGCTGATTCCGCAATTCATCGATCGACCCAATGTGCTCGGCATTGGAGAAATCGGCTTGAACAAGAATTCGCGCAATGAACTTCAAGTGCTGGAAATGCACGTCGATCTCGCGGCGCGTCTCGATCAACTGATCCTCGTCCACACCCCTCACCTGGAGGACAAGCTCAAGGGCACCCGGCTGATTCTGGATGTCCTCAAGAACGACAGTCGGATCAAGCCGGAGCGGTGCATCATCGACCATGTCGAGGAACACACGATTGAACTGGTACTGAACTCAGGTTTTTGGGCGGGAATGACTCTGTACCCGGAGAGCAAATGCACACCGGCCCGCGCCATTGACATGCTGGATAACTTCGGAACCGAGCGTATCTGGATGAACAGCGCCTGTGATTGGGGAGTCAGCGTGCCACTCGCGGTGCCGCGCACCGGCCTCGAAATGCGCCGCCGAGGATGGCTCGCGGAGACCATCGATAAAGTCGTCTTTCAGAATCCCGCCCGGTTCATGGGGCAATGTCCCAAGTTCAAAATCCCATAGAAACAGGAAGGATTCGGACTTTCCGCCACTGTCCGGAATTCACAGGCTTTCCTGCGATTTCCTGGCTCAAGGCCGCGTCACTCGGACGGACACATAACGCGCCTGCGGAATGATGAACTTCCGCACCTCCACGCCGACTTTCTCGGCGCCAAATTCCTTCCTCACCATCAACGCGACATCGACAGCCAGTTTTTCAATCAACTTCCAGCTTCGTCCCTCACCAAAGGTCAGCAACCGTTGGGAGACGGCAAAGTAATCGACGGTGTTTTCCAGATCGTCGGTTGCTGCAGCTTTGGTGACATCGTGCCAGATTTTCAAACTGATCGAGAGTCGCTGGGAATTGGCGCGTTCAGCTTCGCTCACACCGACATGGCACCATACTTCCAGGTCCCGAATAACTATCGTGTCGCTCATTTCAAGTGCATCGATGAATTGTTAATCATTGGAGCCGCTTTCAAAACCCTGTAGCAGCCGACATGAGTCGGCTCAAACATTCCGAAAGTGAAAGCGAACTGCCGTTCGCTGCTACAGTTTTGAAAGAACTTCATTGGCTTCAACATTCAAACCGGACGACGTTTTACGGCGTCCACCACGGACCGGCGCTCCTTCGATTCCCGGTTCAACACCGCTTCGATCAATACACGCGTTGGCGTGTTCAATTCCAGCTTCCGTGCCTGATCCAGACCCACCCACTTGAACGCCTGCGCCTCCTCATTCAGTTCGACCGGCGTTCCCGCCAGCGCCCGGCAGGTGTAATTCAATAGCAAGAAATGTTCGTCGCGATAAAACTCGGCTGATTGGATGCAGTCCTGGATGAGAACGAACTCGATTTCATCGATCTCCAGATTTGTCTCCTCCTTTACTTCACGCCGCAGCGCATCCTCGGAGCGCTCCCCAAACTTGATCTTGCCACCTGGAATTCCCCAGAGGCCGGACCATTTGTGTGTTTGAATCATCAGAACCTGGCCTCCCATGTTGAAGATCAACGCACCCACGGTTGCCAGTGGCAATCGACGTCCGCCGCGGCGTGAGACACCCGGATCCGGTGGAAAAGACCAGCGATGGGCTTCCAGCACTTCGCGCAGTTCTCCAAGATGCTCGACGATCAGATCGGGACCGCTCTCCTTCAACTGCTCCAGGCCCGTATAACCCGTCAGCACCGCGCACGAGAACACTCCTCCATGCTTCGCCGTCTCGATGTCATGCTTCATGTCGCCGATGAAGAGTGTTTCCGTCGGAGAAAGTTCATTTTCCCGGAGCAGCTCGAGGATGGCGGGGCGCTTGTCATGCACGCCCAGATAAGGCCGCTCAATGAATTTTCCAAAATCCGTCCGTTCCGCCTGTGATGCATAATGCGTTTCGTGAAGCGCGCTCAACAGGAACGACCTGATCCCGCGCTCACGGCAAAATTCCAGGAATTGCCGCGCGTGCGGCAGAGGTTCCACCTGATCCTGCACCTGACGAAAGCGCTCGTGAAACCAGCGCTCCATCTGTTCCATCGGGACACACGTCAAATGCTGGTCGTAGAATTTCTTGAAGGGCAGGCAGAACTCCGCCCGGAATCTTTCCATGGTGAACGGCTCCTTCCCCGCCTGTTCAAATACGTGATTGGTAGCCTCCCACACCGCCGGCAAATCATCCACGAGCGTCCCTGACCAATCGAATATGATGTTCCGAATCATCCAGACCGAGTTTAGCCAGAGGCCGTGCCTTGACCAGCGAAACAAAACTCAGCCACATGCTTTCGGTTCAAAAGACAGGTTTTCTCAGTAGGACGGCATGAGCCCCGCCATGAGACACATCTTGAGGAGGATCAAGCTTGCCATTGGCGGACACATCGCGAATTTTCCACTGCGAATTATATGTCGAAAAAGGCGCTTATCACCGGCATCACCGGGCAGGACGGTTCATATCTAGCGGAGCTGCTCCTCAGCAAGGGCTACGAAGTGCATGGCATCATCCGCCGGGCCAGCACGTTCAACACTTCAAGGCTTGATCCCATTTACGCCGATCCGCACTCGGGCAAGAGCCGCCTCTTCCTGCACTACGGCGACCTCAGTGATTCCAGTTCCCTGGCGAGGCTTGTCGCCAAGATTCATCCCGAGGAGGTTTACAATCTCGCGGCGCAAAGCCACGTCCGCGTGAGCTTTGACAGCCCGGAATACACCACGGACATCACCGCCACGGGATGCGTACGGTTGCTCGAAGCAATCCGCGAGACGGGAGTTGACGCGCGGTTCTACCAGGCGTCATCGAGTGAGATGTACGGCAAGGTCGTCGAGATCCCCCAGACAGAGAAGACGCCATTCTATCCGCGCAGTCCCTACGGTTGCGCCAAGGTCTCTGCCTACTGGATCACGGTGAATTACCGAGAGAGTTATGGGTTGCATGCCTCGAACGGGATTTTGTTTAATCACGAGAGTCCGCGTCGGGGAGAGACCTTTGTCACGAGAAAGATTACGCGGGCGGTGGCGAGGATTCAGGCGGGGTTGCAGGAAAAACTATTTTTAGGAAACTTGGAATCGAAGCGGGATTGGGGGTATGCGCCGGAGTATGTGGAGGGGATGTGGCGGATGTTGCAGCAGGAGAAGCCGGACGATTACGTTTTAGCCACTGGGGAAACGCACAGCGTGCAGGAGTTTGTCGAGGTGGCGTTTGCCCGAGCGAAGCTGGATTGGAAGAAGCATGTGGCGTTCGATGAGAGATATTTGCGGCCAGCCGAGGTGGATCTGTTGATT
>SXMN01000328.1 GCA_005777315.1 Verrucomicrobiales bacterium | reverse complement strand
GGGCAATCCTGCCAACATTTGATCCGCATGCGCGATGGACATGCGCCAATCCAATCAGAGTCCACAGCGGCGCGCCACCAAATTCATTCCATCTCCTTGCCCTCAAACTTCATTCCACCCTCCTTGTCGAGGGCCATGCTCTGTCATCGCTGCCCCGTTTCAAAAACTCAGTTTTGAAGAGTCAGAGTCTGAGATGCATGTGATCCACATGTCACCCAGGCGCATCTTGACACTGCCCCCCCGGGCGCGGCCTTCAGGCCGCTTCAACGTCCGCGCGCCCTGGGCATAGACGTTGGCCTGTGGGCGTACGAACGGTGAAGCGGCATAATTGCCGCGCTCCTTGCCGTTTGCATTCGGGAGCAGTGCGCGGCTGCGCATGTACCACCAAATGGGGTGCGTGTGTGTCGCGCAACTGGTCAGGCGCGAGTCCAACGAGCAGCTTCGTCGCTTCAATGGTTGCCCAGACGGAACTTGCCAGCTAAGGTCCGCCTATCCCTTATGAAACCGTTTGCAAGTTTTTGGAGCAGGCAATCAACGCACTGTCTGTCAGCATTGGCCCGGCTCGGCAGCGTCCTGCTCCTCGCCTTGGTCCAGGTCTCGCCATCATTCGCAGCCGAAGCGCCAGACTTCTCGGCGGTCCAGGCGATCTTCAACCACCACTGTCTGGACTGCCACGCCACACAGGATCCGGAAGGTAAATTGGTGATGGAGAGCTTCGAGACGCTTATGAAAGGGGGCGAGAGCGGACAGGTATTGTCACCCGGAAAAGCAGACGAGAGCCTTCTGGTGCGGATGGTTGAGGGCAGGATTGAGCGCGACGGAAAGCAGAAGATCATGCCACCAGGAAAGAAGAAGAAGCTCGAAACGTCCGAAATTGAACTGATCAAATCCTGGCTCAACGCTGGAGCGAAACCTCCCTTGCAACCGACCGCCAGGCTATCGGATACACTCCTGGCGAATCTTCCCAGGATCACTCCGAAAGTCCCGCCCCGCCGGGCCATCAATGCGATCACATTTTCACCGGCAATCCCCCTGCTCGCCATCGCGCGAGATTCGGAAGTTGATCTGGTGGATCCGGCATCACGAGCGGTGGTTCGCACCTTGTCGGCGCATCGCGGTCAAGTGAACGCGCTCGCGTTCTCACCGGATGGAACCTGGCTTTACGCGGCAGCCGGCGAGGCTGGACTGTTCGGCGAAGTGAGGGAATGGCGTGTGGCCGACGGGGTGCGCGTCCGTTTGTTCGAGGGTCACGCAGATGCGATTTACGGCATGGCGCTTACTCCGGATGGCAGGACGCTGGCGACCGGCAGTTATGACCAGAAGATCAATTTGTGGCGGATCGAAACGGTGGAGCAAATTGCAGTTCTGTCCGGGCACAACGGCTCGGTGTACTCACTGGCATTCCGGCCTGACGGGCGCATTCTCGCCAGCGGAAGCGCGGATCGCACCGTGAAACTTTGGGACGTGCAGCGGGCGGAACGTCGGGACACGCTTTCGCAGTCCCTCAAAGATGTGTTCGGCGTGGCGTTTACTCCTGACGGCAAGCGACTTTTCACAGCGGGCGCGGACAACCGGATTCGAATTTACGAGGTCAGCGAGAAGGCCACGGAAACCACAAACCCACTGATTGAAGCGAGGTTTGCGCACGAAGGGGCAATTCTGCGGCTGGTATTTTCTGGGGATGGGAAAACATTGGCGACTTCCGCGGACGATCACCTCGTGAAACTTTGGAACACAGCGACGCTGACCGAGAAGGCTGTGCTTGAACCGCAGCCCGACTGGGGGCTGGCGATAGCGTTCGCATCGAGCGACAAGGCTCTTGTTGTTGGCCGGTTCGACGGTTCATTGCAGTATTACAATGCGAGTGGCGGTGGAGTGTTGCCGCCGCCGAAACCCGAGTTGGCCGGTGCTGAACCACGCGGGGTTCAGCGAGCTGCTACAACAAAGGTCAAACTGCGGGGGAAGAATCTATTCGGGCTCACGATGGTCCGATCAGCGACAGAAGGACTGGCTGGCAGGGTGATCCAGGCTGATCCGAAGGAGGCGTCTGATTCCGCCTGGGTGGAACTGACACCTTCTCCAACTCTACCCCGCGGTAGCCACGAAATCTGGGTCGTCAGCACGAATGGAGAGAGCAACCACATCCAAATGCACGTGGACAATCTCCCTCAAATCAACAACACCGGAGAACTCAAGGGCCGGCGCCAGGTGGTGGAGCTTCCTCTGAACATCTGGTCCACGTTGCCGCAACCAGGCGATGCCGACGAGTTCGCGTTCGACGCCAAAGCAGGCCAGATAGTCATGTTCGATGCGCCCGCTCAATCCATTGGTTCAAAGGCCGATCTTGTTCTCACGTTGTCCGACTCGAACGGGCGCGTAGTGGGCAGCAACAACGACTTCGATGGCGTACGTGATCCATTCCTTGCCCACGCAATTCAGACCGATGGCCGATATACGCTGCGGGTTCACGACCTTCTGCTGGGTGGATCGGCTGATCATTATTACCGCCTGACGATCGGCGCGCTGCCGTTTGTGACAGGAGTTTACCCGCTAAACGTGCCGAGTCGCACCGAGACCAGCGTCGAGCTTGTAGGGTATAACCTTCCTGAAGACCGACGATTGAAGATCACTGCCAGGGAGCCTGGACAGATGGATGTCCCGCTTGATTTAGAAAAGGTGCGGGTGCCTCGTCCCCTCAAGCTTGCGGTGAGCGACGGCAACTCATTCATGGAATTGGAGCCGAATGATCAACCGCAACAGGCGATGCGGATCCAGCAACCTTGCTCCGTTAACGGACGAATCTGGTCGGCCAGCAAGTCATCGGACGTGGACTTGTACGAATTCGACGCCGGAAAGGGAGAGCAATGGATCATCGAGACTGTGGCGGCACAGCGCGGGTCACCGGTGGACACCAAGATTGAAGTGCTCTGGCCTGACGGCAAACCTGTCGAGAGGACGTTGCTCCAGGCGACTCGGAATTCAGCGGTGACATTTCGTGGAATAGATTCGTCCGCGACGGATTGTCGTGTCGAGAACTGGGAGGAGATGGAATTGAACCAGTATCTTTATTTGAGCGGTGAGGTGGTGAAACTGTTCCGTGCGCCCCAGGGACCGGATTCGGGGTTTCTGTTTTACAGCGCCAACGGCAAACGCCGGGGTTACTTCGATACGACATGTTCGGCGCACTCCCTGGATGAACCGTGCTACATCGTCGAACCACGCACGCCCGGCACCAAACTCGTCGCAAACGGCCTGCCTGTTTTCACGGTTTATTACAGCAACGATGATGACGCGGATCGACGGCTCGGCATCGACTCGAAGATTCACTTCATAGCGCCTGCGGCGGGAAGCTACCTGATCCGAGTCACGGACACGCGGGGAGCCGCCGGCGAACGCTTCGCTTACAACTTGAAAGTGCGACGACCGGAGCCCGACTTCAGCGTGACGATCCAGGGCGCCGATCCCACGGTACCTCCAGGCAGCGGCCAGAGATTTTCCGCTTCCGTGGACAGACGCGACGGCTTTGATGGAGAGGTGAGAATCGAACTTTCCGGTTTGCCTCCCGGCTTTGCAGTTTCTTCTCCGCTGGTGATTCAAGCCGGCCACACGGAAGCGATCGGGACAATCAGTGCCTCTCCGGACGCCCTGCAACCCACGGAAGAACAGGCTTCAGGCAGCTCGGTCACGGCGTTGGCTCTCATCGAGGGCCGCGCCTCAGTGAGAGCGGTCAACAATTTGGGGCGGATTCGCCTGGGAGAGAAACCGCGTCTCTACGTCGGGTTTGCGCCGGGCGAAAAGGATTTGATTTCAGCACCATCCGAGAACGCTCAAAGCAAGCCATACGAGATCACCATCTCACCCGGCCAGATCGTCCCTGCATGGCTTAAAGTGAGACGAAACGGGCACGACGAGCTGATCACCTTCACCGTGGAGAACCTTCCTCATGGCGTGATCGTGGATAACATAGGATTGAACGGCGTGCTCATCCCGAAGGAACAAAGTGAACGGGAGATATTTCTGTCGGCCGCCCGATGGGTGCCAGATATGGATCGAATGTGCTTCGCGATCGAGAATCAAGCGGGTCGTCAAACTTCGATGCCCGTGATGCTGAAAGTACGAAAAGGCAGTGTCGCGATGAAGGGGCCGTAGTGAACCAGAATCGTGGAAACGCCAGGGCTGAAAAGAAACAGCCGCGCAAGCTGCGCGGCTGTTTCAAGACGGTTCTGAAACTTTTCCGACCTACTTCTTTGGTTCAACCTTCGGCAGTTGATCTGGTTTGATGACTTCAATCTTCGCGCCCTTCTTGAGTTCTTCGGCGGAGGGAACCTTGATGATATCACTGGTAACCGGTTGATTTACGTTATCCTGAACCGCCGGTTTAATGCTCAAGAGTTCAGTCTCAAATATCAGTGTCGAACCGGGACCAATCAACTTGCCTGAGCCCTGGTCGCCGTAGGCGAGGGAGGATGGCACAAAAAGCTGCCACTTGGAGCCGGTCTTCATCATCGAGAGCGCTTCAGTCCAGCCTTTGATGACGAAACCGACGTTGAAAGAAGCCGGCTGGTTACGCTTGAAAGAGCTGTCGAACTCTGTGCCGTCAATCAACGTGCCCCGATAATTTACGTTTACGGTGTCGTTGGTTTTTGGAATGGGACCATTGCCCTCCGTGAGGACTTTGTACTGGAGGCCGCTTGGAAGGGTAATGACGCCTGGCTTGGTCTTGTTCTCCGCCAGGAATTTCTCACCTTCAGCCTTGTTCTTTTCTCCCTGTTCCTTGCGCTTCGCCTGTTGTTTGGCGGTCTGTTCGGTGCGGTAGGCATTCATCACCTGCCTCGCCTCCTGATCGTTCATGAGCGTTGTCTTGTTTCCCATGACGTCCTTCACAGCTTGAAGGAAGACCTCGTAATCAAGTTCGACCTCCCATGACCTGAGGCTGTTGGCGACGTTCATACCGAACGAATAGCTGATCTTTTCGCGCTGGCTCTTGAGTTCTTTTTTGTCTTCGGACCTGACCGTGACCGCCAGGACCATGGTGGCAAGGAGCAAGAGTATTTTGTGTTTCATAACTGTACTTATGGTTTAGAGGCCGGAAGTGTTCCCAAAAGAAAGTCAGGTTTCAAATGGAATATTTGGGGCGATGTGGATCCATGAATTGATGTGACCTGCTGGTCGGCCTGGAAAAATTTCCTCCGGGAAGAGGAAACGTACCTGAACCCCGTGATTCTACCGAACGTTGCGGCGGCGTTTAACGTTTAACTGCGTCAGGGAGTGCAGCAACGCAGCCTGCACCGTGGCCTGCTCCTCGTCGGTGAGCTTTTCGGCAAGACGGGATTCAGCACGCTTGCGAGCTTCCTCGGCCTTCATCTCATCGATGTCATCCGCCTTGATGGCCATGTCTGTCAACACGGCCACACGGTCACCCGTGATCTCAACAAAGCCTTCGCCGATGGCAAGGGAGTGATCCACGCCGGCTTTCCTGGCAATGAGCTCGCCGGACTTCACCGATGTCATCAGCGGAACGTGCATCGGGTAGATCCCCATCTCGCCCTCGACACCGGGAAGCGTGACCATGTCCACATCCTCGGAGTAGATTTTTGCTTCCGGAGTGACGATTTCGAGTTTGAGTGTGGCCATTGTTTTTCGTCGTAATCCTAATCTTCATCTGACTCTTACTCGATCCAGAGGATTGAGCTTAAGAGCAAGATTATGATTAAGAGTGGAACTCAGGCTTCCTTGATCTCCTCGATGCCGCCCTTCATGTAGAAATTTACTTCACCAACGTCGTCGTGCTTGCCATCCAGGATTTCTTTGAAGCCGCGTACGGTATCGGCGACAGGCACCTGCTTGCCGGGACGACCAGTGAAAACTTCCGCCACTGAGAACGGCTGGCTGAGGAAGCGCTGAATCTTGCGCGCGCGCAACACGGTGAGCTTGTCGTCGGGCGAAAGCTCGTCCAT
>SXMN01000327.1 GCA_005777315.1 Verrucomicrobiales bacterium | reverse complement strand
CCTGCGCCAAGAGATCGCCGCCTGGACCCGGCGTCGCAATCAGCCCTCTTCCAAAATCAACTGGCGTTTCACCACCGACGATGCCCGCGTCAAACTCAAGAAACTTTACCCCTCATTTGATGACTGACGGAGTACTAGCGCTTCTCGGGAACAAGTCTAAACAATTCGTAACAAAGTAGAAATAGCTGCCGTTGTCCGCCGCCGTGGCGCTCGTGAATGCAAGCGTCTCCGCGGTCGCGCCTGGAATTTCCACCCCATCCTTTCGCCATTGGTGGCGGAGATTCTTTCCACCCGCGAGCACGCGGAAGGTGTGGCTGTCGCCGACAAGCAATGGCGGGCTGTTCGTGGGTTGCTTGACGATCTGTGTGGTTGGATTGAAGGGGTAAGCCGATACATCGAGGCGTTACAGTTCGGGCGTTGAGGTAAATGGAGACACCGGGCTGTTGTTCGCGCCAACCAGGAAGAGATTGTTTCCCACTTTCACAAAACGTGTGGCGCTGAACCCGGAGGCGACGCCCGAGAGTGGCAAGTTATCCCACGTCAAACCACTCGTTGCGGAGAATCGTGTGGGTCGTCCACCACCTGCGGCGAAGATCAGATTGCCGTCTGTGGTGAGATCGTAAGAACCGGGCAAACCCTGCGTGAACGTCCAGGTCACGCCCAGGTCGTCGGAAAAATACAGGCCATCCAAAAGAAGGTTGGGTCCGTTCACTGCAATCATCAGTCGTCCATTCAGCGCGAGTAGATGGCTGGATGCCAGCCCCGGATACGCGCCTGTGGAAGTCCAGGTGAGCCCGCGATCCGTGGTCTTGTTGATGCCCGCGAGCGGACGCACCATGAAGGCGACTCCATTGATCGTCTCGACTGTTGCCGGCAGACCGAGTCCGCCGTTGCCGTTGTTCCGCGCCTCCCAATTGATGCCATCCGTTGAGACGAACGCGCCGCCCAGCGCCGCCGCGACGTAATATGTGCCGGTCGTCGCATCATAGGCTATGTCATCCGCCTGGTTGCCGGTCGTGAGTGTCGGAAAGCCCGCGCTGCTCTTGGTCCATGTGGTTTCGCCGGGTGTAAGCCGATGCAGCGTGGCGAGCCCATCGTTCAAGGCGGCGCTGCCTGGATCAGTTCCCGCCCACACCAGACCATTGGCCACACCGACGAAACGATGTCCGTACTTGTCGAGCGAGTAAGCCGCGCCGGGCACCGAGTTGATGGCGGAAAAGGAATTGCCGCCGTCGCCCGACATGAAAACCCCTTTGGCACCGAGCACGTAAAGCCGCTGACCATCCGTGGCCATGGGGCCGATGTTCCCGCCGCCGAGTGCGCCGGGGATGTTGGGTGTGATGCGCTGCCAGGTTTGAGCGTGGAGGTTGATTCCGAGCCAGCAGGCAGTCAGGCCGGCAAAAGTACGCAGTGCTTTGCAGTGGATCATGTCGTTTTTGTTCTAGCCCTCGTTACAGACGAATTCACTTGGCGTGTGGAATCTCGCCGGAGAATACGGATGGCGAAAAGAAAATTCTTCAAACGTCCTGGATCGCTGGAACTCTGGTCTGCGGAAATGGACACTATTTGTATGCCTGCTTTGAAGTTGCCCAGATGCCGTCGTGCCTGGTTTTTGCGTCAGCTTCGATTTTTTGAAGATGCTCCATGTGATCCCTGGCTCTGGTGCCGTCAGGGAGGATGGCAAGCGTTCCTTTCGCTCTCGCCAGTCCACGACTGATGAGAAGCGCCGCCAGATCCTGCCCGCGGGTATCAATCCGGGCGTAGTTGCCGGTTAACACTGAGAATTGCCGCGTACCATGGTGCAGCGTCCTCAGAGTTGATGTGATCGACTGAGAAACAGGCGACAACTCGCAATTACTCACGTACTCCCTGCAAACTCGGATCATCCAAATCAAGGCGATACATGACCTGATTGTAATCGTAGCGCGCCGTGGTGTCGGGATTCCCTGAAAATGTGTTCACGTAAGTCCCTTCAAAGTAGATCCACCGTCCGCCCGCTTCATCGAATTCCGCATGATGAACCGGGTTGTAAAAGCTGTAGCGGTCATGCGTGACAATCTTTCGCACCTTACGCCAAGGCCCTGTGGGTTCTGAAGCTTCTCCATACCACACTTCGCCCAGCATTGATGTGCCGCCCGTCTCCACTGCGATCACGATCCAGCGCTTGCGATGCGGATTCCAATTCACTGAACCACGATGCAAGCGGACTGGTTTTCCCGACTCCACATCCACGGGGCTGAAAGACGCTTCGTTTCGACTCATTCTCCCGGAAGCTATGAGCTTCGACTCGACTGTCGAATCCACAGCACCAACTCCGCGCCGCCAACGCCAGCGCGGCTTCCCGTCCGCATCGCGATCAACCACCGACTCTGCTTCCGACGGGCCATCAACAAGGCAGCTCCAGCTTTCGTAGCTTGCAAGATTCGTCCAGTGCTTCCATTGAGCTGGCACTCGGATCACCGGGAAAACTTCACCGGCCACGAGATAATCCACTTCTCCCTCGCGCTTCCGGACCGGATGCGCCTGACCCGGCCAGCGCCAAAGTTCTTTCAGATCGAGCGAATCGATCTTTGTGAACTCTTGCCGCGCATCGTCGTAAACCGCCAGCCCGTGGCCCAGCATCTTCTCCAGCGATTCCATGTGAGCGTAATGACAGACCAGTCGTTCACGTCCGGCGTCGTCGATCACGGTCGCGAAGCCATCGGACCAGATCAGCCCGCGCTCAACACCGAGACGGCACATCGGACGGCTGAATCCATTCGCGTCCGTGAAGTAACGGAGATTTACCCCTTTGGATGGATCAAGCCCTCCTGCTCCCGGCAAATCTGAAACCGCCCCTGCCATCCAAAAATGCCCAAGCGGATAACTCAGCCGGCTCGTATCTCCCCAAAACCAATGCAACCGCCCACGATAAGGCACTGCGAACGCTGAGTCCTGCCCCGCGACACGCCCGCTGCTCAACGGTTCCGCGAGCGGTGTCTTTTCTCTGAGCAGGACGCTGTCGCGATAGATTCCCTCGCCGGTGATGCGATAGAGTCTCTCAGCCACATTCCGGCGCTTCACACGGATCGGCTCACGCGCTCCGGCGAGCACCTTCAACGCCTTCCCGGCATTGCCAAACCCGTCTTTTGGAAATTCATAACCGTGGCTGCGTATATGAAAGAAGACACTTTGCCCGCTCCAGCCGAGTTCATTGATCGCGATCCAGCCGGCACTGTCCGTCACGAATTTGACGTGATGAACCGTCTCCAATTCCACCAACGGGACACCGCGCCCTGTCTGTTCGTCCAGCACATGAATTCCAAAGTAGTCGTTCGTGCCCGCCGCACTGGCGAAGCCACAGGTCACGACCCACATAGCGAGCCACAAGACCGACAGTAATCTGCGACCCGCTGCTGCGTTGAAATTCCAGTTCATTGGGAGCTGCCACATGCATTCGCACGCGCACGGGACCATGAACCTGGGCGCGCCGGCGTCTCGCCGGCGAGTTGCTGTGGCGAAATTAGAAACACGCCGGCGAGACGCCAGCGCTCCCAGGTCAGGTTCATGGAAAGCCTTGCTCAAAACGGGTTCAAGTCGCCCATTGCGTTGAACATCTCAACGGGTCCGCTCACCGCCTTAACATCCGCCCGGTCGCGTACTTCCGCGCAGAGCGCCGGGGACAGGTAAATTTCTCCCAGATGCAATGTGTCTCGAATTCGCGCCACGCGCTCTTCTCCGCGCGCAACCGGGCCGCAGGCACGCAACGCACACGTGTAGCCTTCAGCGTCTGTAGCGGAGACGATGGGGACTTTGCCTCGCTCCAAAAAGCCGCTGGTGAAAACGTTTTTGTAGGTCACGCCGAAATCGATCTTGTCGAACAACCGCTGCGTCACGACATCCGCCAATCCAGTCCCGGTCGCGTTGCCGTGTGTTTCCCCGGTGAGATCAGTAACGACGATGTTTTTGATCCGGGGCGATTCCGGCTCTGGTTCTCCGGAGATGCGCAGGCGCCCGATGACATTTGTGTCCATTCCAGTTCCGCTGATGTTCTTCCCGAGGCGGTCCACAATCAGCACGTCGATCGCATCCACGGGAAGGCGGGCCATGTTCCGGCGGGCGACATCAAGCAACTGCGGCTCGCGAGTCAAAAGTTCGCAGGCAGGCACCGCTTCAATTACCGCCGTTTCATCGTAGGCGTTTTCCACAACGCCCAGCCCGGCCAGCACTTTGCCTGTCGCCAGGATCTTTTCTGCCGCTCTCGGAATAAAATCCCGAAGGCCGCATGCGCCAAACCGGTGGACTTCCAGGGCCTGCCTTTCCTTTCCCAAACCGATCACCGCCATTTTCACCAGGCCGCTTTCGTATGAGCCATGAAAATCCGTGTGCGACTTGATGCGATTGATCAGGAGCACGCCATCGGAACCAAACGCAAGCCGATCCATGAACAATCGATGCGGCAGATCCCCGTGATCCAGTTCCACCACCTCCATCGAGGCACGGATCGGGCAGCCCATGTTTTCCTCTGTCACACCGTAATCTGCCAGCAACTGGCGTTGCCCGTCCGCAGTCGCCCCTCCGTGACTTCCCATCGCGGGAACAATGAATGGCTTGGTTCCTCGTTCCTTGAGGAAGGCGATTGCAACGCCAACAATGAGGCTAAGGTTCGCCACACCTCGGCTTCCAACCGCAACGGCTATCGTTGCCTCTCGTGCAAAGAGCTGCTGACATTGCGTCATCTCCTTTCGCACGGTTTGCTCAATATCCGCAATTTGCGGACGCGGAAATCGTACGGAAACCTTCGTCAACGCAAGGGTCTCGGATGAAATACCTGGATCGTTCGGCTGCATGGTCCAATCTTTGGCATATCAGCCACGAAAAGCAACGTCCCCAGCGCGGAATGGTAGCTTGCTCTTCTCCCGCAGAGCCGCCGAGCGGATGCAGCATGCTGAACTTTGTGTTCCGCATCGATGACTGGAGAAGGAATTGTTGTAATCAGGAAAGCCATTCAAACGAATGGGTAGAGCATTGATCCTCGTCAAAAACGAAAAAGCGAGGCTGGTTTTCACCAGCCTCGCTTGTGTGCGAACTCGGTTCCTCCGAATCGCTGGGATTGGCTTAGTAGTCCATGCCGCCACCCATGCCGCCGTGACCGCCTGGAGCAGGGGAGGGTTTTTCTTTCTCCGGAATCTCGGTGATCAAGCATTCCGTGGTTAGCAGAAGTCCAGCGATGGAGGCGGCATTCTGCAGCGCGGTCCGTGTGACTTTCTTGGGATCCACCACGCCAGCTTTGACGAGATCTTCGTACTCACCGGTCGCGACGTTGTATCCGTCGTTGCCTTTGCGTTTCTTGACATCTTGCACGATGATCGAGCCTTCCACACCGGCATTGATGGCCAGAGCGCGCAAAGGTGATTCGACAGCGCGACGGACGATGTCCACGCCAATCTGTTCGTCGCCGTCCAATTTGACGGCTTCGATGGCACCCAAACAGCGGATCAGGGCAACGCCACCGCCAGGGACAATGCCTTCTTCGACGGCCGCACGGGTG
>SXMN01000326.1 GCA_005777315.1 Verrucomicrobiales bacterium | reverse complement strand
TTCTCGAGCATCTCCCGTAAGCCCACCTGCTGGTTTAGCTTTCCACCAGGTCGGATGGTGACTTCGTTTCCGTCCGTTCTGCAACTGCGTCCTGAGTGTTTCCAGGGCGCCCCGCTCACAAACCTCATACCCTCGCGAAGCCGTGACGATGGCCGCGACCGTGTTTCCAACCAGACCGTTTGCGTCCACCAACGAGATCTCGATCTGATAATTGCCCTCTTCGTCTGTGGATCGCAGAATCAGCAGCGGCAGTGTGGAGGTGCCACCTAGGCTGCTAAATCCCAGCGAACGCACTTCCATTTCTGAAGACTGCACGTTTCCGTTGGGGAACGTGACGCGCACACGGGCCCGTTCGACATCGCCGTCCAGATCCTTCCAGGTCAGCGCGAACTCGCGCACGGCCTTCCCCGGAGATTCAGGCAGACGCTGCCGCACGGACTCCGGTGTGAAAGCGGTCAGTTGAGGCGCTGCGCCGCCGCCGTTGCCCCCGAGCACCAGGTCAAGACAGCGACGCCCGCTTTCCCGCCCTCCAGCATCTTCCAGCCAGACACAAAAACTGTTCATGCCGAACGCGAGCGAGCTTGTGCGCAGCAGTTTCTTGAACACGCCGGACGCCCCCGTCACGCCGAGCTGATCCGCGGGAATACGTTCAGTCAAAGAGCCGGTCCAGTTGGTGCGTGTTATGACAAGGAAGCTGAAATCGCCGTCGGCATCTGCAAATCCGATCGTCAAGTTCGCCGCGCCGGTTGGGGAAACGAGCGCCGTATCGAGAGCCGCCTCGGTCAACACAGGTGGAGAGAATGTCCTGGTCAGCCTGTAAAATCGAACAGCATCGGCCAGAACCAGCTTGACCAGAAACTCCTGACCGACGAGCTGCGCTGGCGAAGGAACGGCTTTCCATTCCGCGCCTGGAACCAGCGCCGCCGTGGTTTCGAGACGGAAGCCAGTTGTGTCGCCGGACCACGCAAGCACCAGGTCGGTTCCCTGGCCGCGGATATGGAGAGTCGGCACGGGCTGGGCTTGAATGTTCCAGCCCGCCATCAACGCCCAGAGGGAAAGGACCACAAGGCGCGAGCGCAGGAATAATTGAAGTCTCGAGTTCATCAAGGCTGCTTGCGAAACGGTATCCTCTCTTGGGTAATTTTTTTCACACGGTAATTCCTTTGCTTCCGTGGTAAACTGGGAACAAGCGCATGGGAGATGAAGGATCGAAATTACGCAAATGAAAAATCCCCCCAGGGGAGATCTCAATCGCGGGCACGGGATTCCTTGCTCTACAGAGCAACGCGTTCGTGGGCACCACGATTGTCCATCTCAACCCCAGAGGCGGCCTGACGAGGGATCCCGCTCAGGAAGGAGTCCCCCGGACAACTTCCTGTCTTCCGTTGATTTCGCCGGGGACAATCAGCAATGCGCGGACTACCCGCCGCCGCAATTCGATGAGAATGGCAAATGCTGACACCCCGGAGTGCCTCCACCTCGCTGAATGATGAAGGAGATTTGGACATTTTAACCTGGGCTGCGGAGTGCCGGAGGACTTCAGACAACTCCCCGCCTGCCCAGTTTGAATCTCCTGGAGGGAGAACTGACAATAGCCCGGCAGTTTACTGCCGGGATTCGATCGGCCGCAGAAAAGTCCCGCAGGGACGGCTGAACCTGCCACGTCTTCCATGCCTGTTCTCCTCGCTCCGGTGAATGGATGGGACATCGACTTGTTAGGGGAGCTTTCTCTTTGATTGATCTGCCATTCTTGCAGAAGGAACTTCATCCAAGCCAGCGTGCGAGTGCTGGCAGCCGAAGGTTATCACTCGCCAAGAAGCGGAGAGCGGTTTGGCGCATTCGATACGAGGGAGAAGTGATGGCTGTTGCGCTTCGCTCAATCGCATCGAGCCCGGCGGCAGCCCGGAGATGGGAAGAGATGAAAGACCTCAACGAGGAATCGAGCTCACTAACCCTAAGACAAGTGCATTGCCCACGCGTTTTCAGGGCCAGCGCTTTTTTGTGACTCGCGGGGTGAAATATTTTTCAAATCGCTTCCCCAACGCCACTTTTTCCGTGCTCTCCCGCGCCGTAAGGCCTCTTCCTGCGTCCGCGGAAGCTCGAAGGCGGATTTTTCGCGATTTGGGCACACACTTCCTCCGCGCGTTTCGTTTTGTCGGGTTCTGCGGGCGCTTTGTCGGCTACCCGCTGGCGGTCCAGTGGCGCAGCCGCTCGAAGGTCGCCAGCAGATCCTTCAACCACTGGTTGTAGCCCAGCACACGGTAGATGAGCTTTCGCGCCGTCCTGACAATCTGCGCGGGCAGTTGCATGATCGCCTGCAGGAAGGTCCGGAACTCCATCTTCAAGAGTTCAATCCCCCGCTCCCGCTCCGGCACCAGCAACGCAAACCACGCCTTGAGGTTCCACGCCAGCGCCGCCATCACCATGTAGGCCCAGTTGCTGTTCAAATCATTGACCGGCATCCGCATCGCCTGCACCGGCCCTTTCAACTGCGCGATCAGGTTCTCCTGGTTGCACCGCTGATTGGCCAGCCCAACCACTTCCTCCACCATCAGATCCTCCCGCTTGGTGATGTAGAAAAAGTATCGCACCTCGTCGAAGAGGACGTTCTCCCCTTTCTGCACGCTCAAATTCTTGCGCACCACCACCAGCCGGTAGGACTTCTTACATTTGAGGGGCTGGTAGGAAATCTCCGCCACGTCCTCGCCCTGGAGCACGATGTTCGTGTAGCCCCGCTCCTGGACGATCCGCTCCTTCACATTGACCGGCTTGGTGCGCGGCTCCGTTAAAATCTCATGCTTGGGCATTCGTTCCAGCGCGTGCCAGGCGCTGGCGGGCAGTGCCTCGGCCAGGAACCCTTCGGGCTGTTGCGACCAGACCCACTGGCGCGTGCGGTTGATGCACTCCTGCAACGTGAGAATGTCCGCCGGCGCAAAGCGGCGCGTGAAATCCCCGGCCGTCGTCGGATCGGGAATCCTCTGAGCACCCAGGCCATTCATGTAATGTTCGTCCTGGCGGCGCAGTTCCAAGTCCTCCAGCCGCACACCGCCCGCCAGGATGTTGTAGGCGACGTTGAGCACGTGATCACTTTCATGATAAGGCAGGTGGACTTTGAGCAGGCGCAGGTGATCGTCAATTTCCTTCACCAGGCCCAGGCGCTGGGCCAGCGTGTGCATGGCGCCCAGGCCGCCGCAGCTCATCGCACCCGTTCGCCCGGCGACTTCGTAATGGAGATTGCCGCCCTGGAACATCGGCGCCGGCTGATCGGTGTAATTCTTTTTGCGGAGACGGCGCGCGATTCGGCGCTGGTGTTTGCGGAGGGATTTGGCGGAGGACTTTTTCACTCGAAAGGTGCTTTCTCAGTGGCTGGTTGATGGAACCCGAACATCGTTTCAACCAATACTGACGCACGTTCCGGACCTTTCACCTTCGCAAGTTATTTAAATCGCCCTTACGGAAGGACTAGTGATTTGAACCACCGGCATCCCTGTTTGAATAGACCATGAACTCTGTTCCACCAATGACATGTCGCTCATGCGTGCTGAACAACTTCGAGTCCGCCACGATCCGGTGTTCACGCGGGGTGTGATAAATGAGCCATATCTGCCGCGGCATTGCCCCGACGGAAAGCCGCATGTTTTCCAGGGTTTGTTTCAGCACCGGAGCATTGAACGGATCAAACATGAAGAAGACACACTCGTCCGGCTGTATCCGATACTGAACCACATCGGAATGCACAATTTGAACCCTGACATCGGGCGACCTCCTGGCCTTCCTGAAACGCTCAACGTTTTCCCTGGCGATCCGACAGAGGGGGTCTGAAAATTCAATGCCGACGACCTTCTTAAAACCAGCATCGATCGCGAGCAGGATGACCCTGCCCTTTCCCGCCCCCAAATCCACAAAGGTGCGGTCCGCTGGCAGTTGAAGCTTCCTCATCAACCCATGAAATGGGCGGGCACGTGTCGCTCCATACCAGGATGAATGTTGTTTGTTTGCCGAATCCGTCTCGAGCGCGTTGGGATGGATTCGAGCGAGAGTATCCGTGCCGTGCCACAAATCAAAAAACGCATCCCAAAAGGAATGCGCCGCAATCTGGAAAGTTCTCCGAAGCCCGTTATTGCGAATGGTCCGAAGGAACCAACTGAATGGATTTTTTCCCAGGAGACGCATCTCAGCTTGTAAATTCCTGTTCAACCACGGAGGGGACCGTGATCATCCCTGGCAGATTCTGAGGCTTGATTGACACAGTATGAATCAACCGCCGGGCCAGGATCCCAGCCGGCAAACCTTCACGTCATCCCTCTGCCCCAGTGATTCAGAAACGAAGGCGCGGTCAATAAACAAATGATGCAACAACTGAGTCGATAACAACCCGGCCAAGGCCATGTCGTCAGTTTCACCAATAGGCTTGCCCTCGTCCAGGCGGGAGATGAGCTGTTGCACTGCGCCAGCCTTGAACAGCCCGGTGCCTGCCAGGTGCGCCGGGGATAAGAGTTCCCTGACATACTCGGGCGCTCCCGTGTGGAAAAAACTCCGGTGAATGGGAGCACGGTAAGGACGCTTGGTCCGCTGCGTGATCTCAGGCGGCAACCATTCCTTTGCCACTTTGCGCAGGAGAACTTTTTCGGTCAAACCACGGAGCTTCAGCCTTTGGGGGAGCCCGGAGGCATACTCCACCACACGTTTGTCCAGGAACGGAAAGCGGCCTTCAACCGAATGAGCCATGGCTACGCGGTCTCCTTGCGATGACAGGAGATACTGTGACATGAAAAGCGATATTTCAGTGAACTGAGCACGTTCCAAAAGGCCCCAGCGATCAAATTCCGCCGGCCTTTCAACGAGGGTGGCGGCGCTGTGCCCCTGGGTCTTGGTCATCGCCATCACGTCCTCACTCAAATAGCGGCGGGTGCGCTGGTTGTTCCTCCACCGAATCGCATGGGAATAGAATGGATCCTGAACAGACTTGAGGTCTCCACGGAAAAATGCTGTGAGATACGCGCCGGCACCCTGGTGGAGCCCGGTAATGTCAGGGTAGAGTTTACCAAGCAATCGGTGCCGCCACGCAGAGGATGGTTGTCGGGCCCAGAACTCCCGGACCTTGGCTTCCTTGAATATGTCATAACCGCCGAGGAACTCATCCGCGCCTTCACCGGTGAGAACCACTTTGAAATTGTTATCCTTCACCAGGCGGGAAAGCAGAAACATCGGGGCGGGAGACGTACGCATGATCGGCACTTCGGTATGCCAGATGACATCCGGGAACTGCCGGCCAATGTCGGCATGAGTGGCTTTGACCACGTGATGGTCTGTTCCAAGGAACCTGGCCATCCGAAGCTGGTGTTCACTTTCATCAAACTCCTGGTCCGTGAACGCAATGGAGAAGGTATCCAACCGGTTCGCCGCAAAACGCCGAATGATCGCCGCGATGGTTGATGAATCGAGCCCGCCACTCAAATACGCTCCGACAGGCACATCAGATCGCAGGCGAATCTTCACCGCATCGATCAGCAGATCACGAAACTCCCCCGCAATGTCCTCGGACGAGCGCGTTGGAGGAAGCTCGGTGTTCGAATGCTGACTCGGAAACTCCAGTTGCCAATAACGGGAGATCTTCAACTCGCCGCCGCGAACCAGAAGATAGTGGGCCGGGGGAAGCTCGAAAACATCGCGAAATGCCGTCCTCGGTGAAATGGGGCACCAATAGCTGAAGACCTGATCGACGACCATTGGATCGATCTCACGGCGCACTTCCGACAGAGCCAGGAGCGACTTGATTTCAGAGGCGAAAAGCAGACTGTTGCCGGTGTTTGTGTAGAAGACCGGACGCACTCCAAGCCGGTCACGGCCCAGGAACAACTCCCGGTTCCTGCGATCCCAGATCGCGATGGCAAACTGGCCGTTTAGATCCTTGAGGCAATCCGGCCCCTTCTCCTCGTAGAGATGAAGAATCACCTCGGTGTCGGAGTGCGTTCGAAAGCGATGCCCGCGAGTCACCAGTTCCGCCCGGAGCTCGACGTAATTGAAGATCTCCCCGTTGAAGACGATCCAGAGGGAGTCGTCCTCGTTGGCAATGGGCTGCTGGCCGCCCGCCAGGTCGATGATGCTCAGCCGCGCGTTGCCAAGGGCGGCAACGTCATCGAGAAGAATGCCGAACTGATCCGGGCCGCGATGCCGTATCATTGCCAGCATCCGTCGCATCTCGTCCTCTGAAGGCGGTCGCCCTGGTTTTGTCAGGATTTTTCCCGCGATGCCGCACATCAGTTCAGTTCCTTCTTATCGATCTTTCCGTTCGGTGAAAGCGGCAGGGAATCATGAAACTCCACGAGCTTGGGAACCATGAACTCTTCAAGGTTCGCCTTGCAGTGGGCCAGAACGCGGTTCGTGTTCAGCGAAGGATCGTCCGTCACCACGAACGCCTTGACCGCCTGTCCTAGGATGGGATCAGCCACGCCAATGACCGCAGCCTGCCTCACGCCCGGCAAGGCGCAAAGCACGGTCTCGACTTCCTTCGGAGCCACCTTTTCTCCCCGGCTCTTGATGATGTCGTCCTTCCGACCCACAAAATAGAAGAACCCTTCCTCGTCGGTGCGAAAAAGATCACCGGAATAGCACACGCGTTCGTCTCCCATCGGTCCTGGACGGTACCGCTTCGCGGTGAGTTCGGGCGCCCGCCAGTAGCCTCGCATGACATGCCGGCCCCGAACAACCAGCTCCCCCACCTCCCCGGGAGGCAGGCGACGGCCGGACTCATCCTCAACCCAGGCTTCGGTCCCGGGAATCGGAATCCCGACAGAGTCAGGTTTGTCATCGAGGAAGCTGGGTGGGAGGTAGAGTGTCCGTTTGGTTTCCGTCAGGCCGTACATGGAGAAGAGTTGAGCCATCGGAAACTTCGCCCTCAATTCCTGAATGTGGCTGGAAGGAAGCGCCGCTGCCGTGTTCGTGATGTAGCGCAACGAAGAAAGGTCGAATGGTTTCAAATCCATCTTCGAGAGCACCGCGAACATCGTTGGAACCCCTGGAAATCCGGTCACACGCTCCTGTTCCATCAGCTTCAAGATCGCGGCAGGAAAGGCGAAAGACTTTTCAAGAATCAAGGTCCCACCGAACCGGAATGTCATCAGCACCTGGTACAATCCATAGTCGAACGAGACCGGCAAGACGTTGAGAACGATGTCATCTTCACGATTCTGCAAATAGTGAATGATCGATCCCGATGCGAACACGACATTGCCGTGATCGCTCATCACTCCCTTCGGTTCCCCGGTGGTGCCGGACGTGTAAATCAGACACGCGAGATCCAGATCAATGTTATGGCGGGCAGGGGCTGATGTTGCCTGCCGATCCAGCAGCGCGTCCCAGGGATGCAGCCGGGAATCGGAAAAATTTTCGCCTCCGACAAGGATTGCAGATCTCAGGGAGATGACATCACCGCTTGTTGCCAACGCTGGAATGAAGGAGCGTCCTTCCGCAATCACCACCACGGCGCCACAATCATTGAGGATGTACTGCAGCTTGTTTTGCTTGGTCGT
The DNA here is from genome assembly GCA_005777315.1 of Verrucomicrobiales bacterium. GTDB lineage: Bacteria > Verrucomicrobiota > Verrucomicrobiia > Limisphaerales > F1-12-MAGs170 > F1-120-MAGs170. The sequence continues at coordinate 23,608 of SXMN01000326.1, read as the reverse complement.
GCTGTTGATGACCACGAAGACTCCACCCGCTTTGAGAATGGCAAATATCCCAACGATGGCTTCCACGGAGTTGTTAAGGAAAACCGCGACACGATCCCCGCGCCGGACTCCCAGCCCCACAAGCGCATTGGCGAGCTGGTTCGCACGAGCGTCCAGCTCACCGTAAGTGAATCGGACTCCAGAACTGACCAGCGCGATTTTTCCGGGCAACCGACGCGCGGTGTGCTCGATGAAATCTTGAACCAAAGTAACCGGCCCTGGAATGATCGTGTCTGACACGAGTGGTTAAAGCTCAGGAGTTCTGGCCGGAAGCAGAAAGTTTTCGTTCGACGAACGATACCACCGAGCTGACGGAATCCAGGTTGTCCGGCGTCAATTCCTGGTCCTCGACACGAATGCCGAAGTCCTGTTGCAGAAAAGCAACCAGTTCGAGGACGCCCGTTGAGTCGATGATTCCCAATTCCAGAAAGGATGCGTCCTCGGCAAAACCGTTGTCATCTCCAAGGAGAAAGTTTGAAACCACGAATGCTCGGACGCGCTTTTTCAATTCACTCATAATCCTTCAATTTCACTGACATCGGACACCAATTGCGGCGGGAGATGCAGATAACGGGTTGTTCGACGTTTGCGATCTATGTCCTGCCAGACTCTTTGAACTGCATCCGTTGTGAGATGGGTTGCTTGCGCCACTTCCTCGGCGGCGATTCCGTGGTTCCTGGCATAAAGGCAAATATCAAGCTGCTCAACAGGCACACTGAAGTAGAACTCATCCTGCCCCTGCCCCAGCGAGTACGTGTCGGTTGTTGGTGGCCGCTTTCTTACGATTTCCGGCACACCAAGAAATTCGGCGAGCTGGTAAATTTGCGATTTGTAAAGATGGGCAATCGGTTTGATGTCCGCCGAGCCGTCTCCGTTCTTCACGAAGAAACCCTGGTCGTACTCGAGCCGGTTTGGAGTGCCTGCCACCGCGAAATGGAGCCGGTCTGCGTGATAATACTCGATCATCTTCCTGATGCGCTGCTTGAAGTTCGTCGCGGCAACGATCTCCAGGTAGGTGCGGTGTGGCAGGCGAACCCGGACCATCTCCCCGGAAGGTGATTGCGCCACCACCGAAAAAAAAGTGAATCCGTTCCATTCGTCATGACCGGAAGAGACCAGCTTGGACTTCCACTGCGAATTGAATTCAGGAACCACGTTACGCACCGCCGCCTGGTAACTCTGATAGAAACCAACGGCCTCGAGCATCTGGGTGATGTCAGCAAGGACGGTGTCGATGCCAAAAGACCGGGCGACTTCCCCGCTCAATTGGAGAGTGTCCGGACTGGATTCACGCTCCGGCATGAGAAGCCCAAAAACGCGTTTGGCACCCAAGGCACGAACGGCAAGTGCCGCCGTGACGGAGCTGTCGATCCCCCCAGACAGGCCGATTACAATTCCCCTTCGGTGAAGCGTGTGCGCCAACAGCTCGCGGATCCTCGCGCAGATTCTGTCCGACTCTGCCTCGGCATCGATTTTCAATACGTCTCGTGAGAACTTGTCGCTCATGCTGAGATTTTCGAGTCTTTGGCGCCCGTCGTCGGACGATTTGTATGATCTCTGAACAAACGAACGCCGTAGCGTTTTAGGAAATCGATGACCTCTTCTCCCAAATCATTCGTACCATCTGATCTTTCCTTGTTTTTGATGTCAACCCACACAGTTCCTGAAGCTTCCAACTTCCTTCGAATTGAATGGGACAGGCTGCACAGACTGATCAACACGTCGCTCCCGGACGATTCACGCAGATCTTCTTTGCCGTCATTGTTCTGATAAATCACGCTCAACCTGCCGCGACTGCGCCGTTCCTGTCGCGAGCCCTGAAGCGATCCAAACACTTCAAACCCTGCCTTGCTGATGGACTGACATTCAAATCCAAAGCCATGGAGGTATTTGGCAAGCTCCGAGACGATGTCCCCGAGAATGGCTTCCGACTCCCCTGCTGATACCTCTCGCGGGTACTCAGGGTGACGACTAATGACTCGGGCGGGAAAGCCAGCCGCAAGGCATCTCGGTGGCACGACACCTTTCACCAGAGAATTGGCACCGATGACCGTTCCATCTCCTATCCTGGCTCCAGGCAAAACGAATACACGCCAGGCCAGCGAAACGCTCTTGCCAATCTCGATGGGCTCAAAATTGACATCATACCCTTCAAATTTGCTCAACCAGGAGGAGTGGCCGAAAAGCAAGCAGTCTCCCCCAATCCCTGTATCGTCACCAATCGTGATTGACCGGGTTGGATTGATAAAAGTCATCTGCATGATCTGACAATTCCTGCCGATCTTCAAACGCGAGTCTGGATGCTGGAGCCCTCCAACAAAGACCTGCTCATTGATCTTCGAACCGTCTCCAATCTCAAGATGCGGCGTGTCGAACATCGCCATGGAACCGATTTGCACGTGTGCTCCCAACGTGATCGATTTACCGCGAATGATCGTCAGGAAGCCGATGGTTGTATGGTCCCCGATTTCCACGGATTCTCCACAAACAACAGAACCAAAGCCAAACGAGACGCCGCGTCCGATTTTGTAACCCTTCCACCGGTAGAGCAGCCGCTTGATGAAGGAAGGGAGCAAGCCCTGTAACAGGATCTGTTTGACCGGGAATCTTGGTCGAGCCGTGAGCATTTGCTAGTTTTCGCAGCTCTCGAATTTAAATTTGATTCTCATTGGTGGAATTCGTCGAGAACCTATCCGGCAACCAGACGGGTGCCCCCATCCACCACAAGCGTATGCCCGTTCACTCCATTCGCCGCGTTGCTGCAGAGAAACTGGGCTGCGGTGGCTACTTCTTCGAGAGTGGTCAGCCGCTTGAAAGGAGACCTCGCAGCGGCGGAAGCCCGTCTATGCTCACTGTCCGGCAAAACCTTCCACGAGTCCGTCAACACAGTTCCAGGCGAAATTGCGTTGACCCGGATTCCCTGGGCACCGAATTCCGCCGCCAGATGCCTCACCAAAGACTCCAATGCTCCCTTGGAGGCGCCCACCAAAGAGTACTGGGGAACCGCATGAGTCGCGCCCTCGGAAGAGAGTGCCAAAATCGATGCGCCTGGGGCGAACAACGGCCGGAGACGCGTGACAAGCTCAAAGAACGCACGAACATTCAGCGCAAAAGTCCAATCAAAGTGACGCAGTGTCAGTTGGTCCGCAGGCCGATGCACGCCGGTGGCAGCAGAATGCACCAGAATGCCCAGTTTGCCGGTTTCCGTGGAAAAATGTTCCACCATCTTTTGCATTCCCGCCGGATTTGCAAGGTCTGCTCGAATTGTCGCGATCTTCAACCCATGCCGGGCTCCCTCTTCCTCCAATGCTCTGGCGGCTTCATGATCGCGAACATAGCTCGCAACAACTCGCGCCCCTGCCCTGGCGAACTGCAAGCTGATGGCCCGGCCAATTCCACGTGTGCCCCCGGTGACGAGGGCCAACCGATCGCGCAATGAAAATGGATCTTCGACAATCAACTCTTCGGAACTTCGTTGGTTTGAGACCTGGGAACAGCGGGTGTCAATGAATCGCGTCGCGCCAGGTAATTCTCCAAAACCTCATCCCGGTAGCCAGGAGCGAGATTGGCGGAGTCAAGAAAGGCAAAAAAGAGTTCAGCGGCCGCAACTTCTTTTGCATTCACGCTCGCACTGCAACTCGCTTTGGCAAAACTCTTCCGATTCACACGCACTTCACAAGTGACGGTCACAGTGTCACCCGGGCGGACCCATTGTCTGAACTGGGCGTTCTCGATCTTAGCCAACATCGCCTTCCCGCGATAGGGGGTTTCCGCATCAAGGCATTTTCCAGCGGTTTGAGCCATCATTTCGGTCAAGAGCACCCCAGGCACCACGGGGAAGCCCGGAAAGTGATCCCTGAAGTAATCTTCCCCGGCCATGATTCTCTTCACCCCGATGACCGATTTTCCTGGGTCAAGGTGAGTAAGTTCATCGACGAGAATGAATCGCACAAGCCGTTGATGCTACAGTTTTCCGTTTGACCGAAGCAAACTCAAGATGTCACCTACCTTGGTCATCACGCGCATCTCTTGATCGGAGAGCGTGATGCCGAATCTTTCGTCGATCTCCGCCATGAGAGTCAACACCCCGAGCGAATCCCAATTGGCTATAGATTCCCTTGGTGTGCTGGGATCAATCGACTCGACCGGCTGGTTAAATAATCCGGCCAACCACGCCAATGTGTCAGCCTCTGTCACGTTTTTGGACTCCACCACAACATTCATACACAAACTGATCAAACCGTCTTATTCGTGGATTTCAAAAAAGGCATGCCTGACCGTAACAAAGTCATTTATTTCAAATCCTTTTCGATTCGTCCACCAAAGCCGTCTAGCAGAACATGATCCAAGACCGCGTCCGGACCCAAGTCCACAAGAGCCGAACCCCATGAAAGCCCCACACCATACGCAATCAACAACAGCGTCAAGGGCCGATCTCCCGGTCTTTGCAACCCTCCACAAGTAAGGGTCAACGGAACCGACGGGCCGCCAGCACTCCCGTACTCCCCGATTGTGAGCGGCACTTTTGTTTCAGGCAACCGCGCCTTCTTCAAAAGATATTTGATCATGAACTGATTCGATTGATGAAAGACAAAATAGTCCACCTGCTCAGTCGTCAGGCCGGCCGCGATCAGCGTGTCGGTTATCATCGGGGGAACGCGCTTGATGGTGAAATTGAACACGTTGGCGCCGTTCATTGACACCACCTGTTTTTTCTGGTCCGCCGGGAAACGATCTCGAAATCCCCCTCCTTCTATGATCAAATCTTTCCACCCACTGCCATCAGTCTGGAGACAAAACCACCATTTCCCATCAGTTTGAACATTCTCGGGAGCTTCAAGTGCCGTGGCCGAACCCGCGTCCCCAAAGAGCAACCCTACTGCTCGATCACTCTTGTCGGCAAAGCGCGTGGGGGTTTCACCATGCAGCAACAGCACTCGCTTGAACCCCGATCCCTGAAGCATCATGGAAGCGAGCCAAATCCCGTATGCGTAGCCCGAACACCCCAGCCCGACATCAAATGCCGCGCATGTATCGCGCAAACCAAGTCGTTCGTGCAGGAGGCAACTGGTTGAAGGCAGAAAGTAATCGGGAGTCTGAGTGACAAAAACCAGGCCATCAATCGAATCAGGCGGCCAATTCAATTTTTCGAGCAGGCGCTTTGCCGCAGCAAAACACAAATCGCTGCTGCATGTTTGATCATCAGCAACGTGACGGGACTTTACGCCGGCCATCCGGACAACCTTCTCCACCTCTTCTTTTTCAAATGCAACAGACGCGGTGAGGTTGTCCACCCGGTCTGGCGGGACAGCGCTCACGATCCCGGCAATCCGGGCTGCCTTCGTATGTGTGATCGGCATTTCGAAATTTCTTCAGGGGCAATTCTTCACCAGACTCTCGATTCACACCACTAGTTTCTCTACAACCTCGCCATGAATGTCGGTCAGGCGGAAATCTCGGCCTTGAAATCGGTAAGTGAGCTTCGTGTGGTCAAAGCCGAGAAGGTGCAGGATGGTGGCATTCAAATCATGGACGTGAACTTTGTCCCTGGTGGCATTGAAACCGAAATCATCCGACTCACCCAGCGTCAGGCCGGGTTTCACGCCTCCACCTGCCATCCATACGGTGTAGCAATTGGGGTGGTGATCGCGACCATCGTCACCTCCCTGAACCATCGGAGTGCGTCCGAATTCCCCACCCCACACGACAAGCGTGTCCTTCAGCAGCCCGCGTTGCTTGAGGTCCTTGACGAGCGCGGCGCACGCCTGGTCGGTGTTTTTGCAATTCTTCTTCAGGTCGTTGGTCAGGTTGCCGTGTTGATCCCAGGCTTCATGGAAAAGTTCGACAAATCTCACCCCTCGTTCGACGAGTCGCCGGGCCAGCAGACAATTCATGGCAAAGGATGGTTTACCAGGCTCGATGCCGTACATGTCCAGAATGTGCTTCGGTTCCTTCGAAATATCGACGAGTTCGGGAGCGCTCGTCTGCATCCGGTAAGCCATCTCGAAGGAGTTGATGCGCGTGGCGATCTCAGGATCTCCCACTACGCCCAGACGTTTCTCGTTCAGCTTCTTGATGGTGGCGAAGGTGTCGCGCTGAATCTCCTCATCCACCCCCTTCGGGTTCGACAGATAAAGGATCGGATCACCCTGACTGCGAAACATGACGCCGTTATAGACGGTCGGCAGGAAGCCGGAACCCCAGTTCGACGCGCCACCACTTGGCCCTTTGCTGCCTGAGCTGAAGACGACGAAACCTGGCAACTCCTGCGTTTCGCTTCCGAGGCCGTAAAGCGTCCAGGAACCGACACTCGGACGTCCGAACTGCTGCGAGCCGGTGTGCATCATGATCTGGCCGGGAGCGTGATTGAATGCATCGGTGTGCATGGACTTCACGATGGCGATGTCATCGGCAATACCGGCGATGTGAGGAAGAAGTTCGGAAATTTCAGCGCCGCACTGGCCATGCCTGGAGAATTTGAATTTCGGCCCAAGCAGCTTCGATTGTGGATTGATGAACGCGGCGCGGTAGCCCTTGAGCAAATCTTCCGGGGGTAGTGTGCCGCTGAACTTCGAGAGCTCGGGTTTGTAATCAAAGAGTTCGAGATGGCTCGGCGCGCCAGCCATGAACAGGTAAATGACGCTCTTCGCCTTCGCGTCGAAGTGCGGCTTTCGCGGCGCAAGAGGATGGATGCCCGCAGTCGCGAGTTTAGAGGTTGCGCCGACGGCGCGATCCTGCATCAACGTGTTCAGAGCCATCGCACCAAGACCGACACCGCATTCTTTGAGAAACCACCGCCGCGACAGGAGGCGGGGGTCTTCGCCAGTGTGAAAATGGGATTGGCAGTTCATATTGAGGTTCCTTCTGCTGATGCCGATCTACTCTTTTGTGATCGTCTCATCGAGGTTCAGCAACACGCGCGAGACGACGGTGTAGGCCGCGAGCTGAGTTGGAGAAACATTCTTCGGGAGCTGTTTCGGCGCCACGCTCTTTCCAGTGCCGAGTTCGACGGCATTAACCCAGCCCTCAGCAACCCGCGACTTTTGTCGGTCGAGCAACGCCAGCAGTTCATGAAGTTCATCTTTCTGGGGCGGTCGTCCAACGCACCGGCGGAAAGCGTATGTAACTCGCTCGGCATCGGTCCGCCCTCCTTGTTCGAGTGATTTGGCGGCCAGTGCCTGGGCTGCCTCCATGAAGAGCACTTCATTGAGCGATGTCAGCGCCTGCAATGGCGTGTTGGATCGCAACCGGCGCACGCAGGAGAAGTCGCCGTTAGGCGCGTCGAACATCTGCAACGCGGGATACGGCACCGATCGAAACCGAAAAGTGTAGAGCGCGCGGCGGTAACGGTTCGGCCCCGTCTCCTCATTCCAGACCTTCGGACCGTAGCTGGCTGGAGGTTGGAAAAGGAATGAAGGCGCGGGCGGCATGACGCTGGGTCCGCCAAAGCTCGCGTTGAGCAGGCCGCTTGCGGCGAGAGTGATGTCCCGCACAACCTCTCCTTCAACCCGGAATCGCGGCCCGCGCGCGAGCAGGCGGTTGGCTGGGTCCTTCTCGAGCAACGATGGGCTCACGCGAGAGGACTGCCGGTAGGTCGCGGAGTTGACGATCAGGCGGTGAAGATTTTTGATGCTCCAGGCAGGTCCGGCATTCGCGCTCGATGGATCCATGAACTCGACTGCCAGCCAGTCGAGCAGTTCAAGATGCGAAGGCGGCGGAGCCCGCAAACCGAAATCCTCCGGGGTTTCGAGCAAACCGACGCCGAAGTATGTCTGCCAGACTCGGTTCACAAAGACACGCGCGGCCGTGGGTGACTTTTCATCCACCAACCAGTTCGCAAGAGTCAGGCGGCTCTGGTCGGCGTCCTTTGGCAAAGGATGAAGAAACGCCGGCACTCCCGCGGTTACCTCTTTGCCGGGCTTGAGCCAATCGCCGCGCTTGAACATGTAAGTTGGCCTTTTTTCGTCGCCGGGCAAGGCGTTGCGGCGCGAGGCGAAGGTCAAAGTCGGCGCGCCTTCCGGCCATTGCTGCCAGAGGATTTCCAGTTTCTGATTTGCTTCCTTGAATTCCGGAATGGTGGTGCGCCAGTAACTGAACACAGCAGCGACCTGTGCTGGCGAACGGCGATCCCTTGCGATCTTGAAGATCTCCCGCACGCTGGCAGGGATCGGGTCTGCGACAGCATTTGTGGTGCTGGCAATGCTCAGGCGGAACCGTCCGAGGTTGTGGTTTTGATTGTCGTCCGAATTGTCTCCACCATGGTTTTGCTGGAGACGGAAGTCCAGAATGGCCCCTGCTGGAAACTGCACAGGTTTCTCGGAAATGAAGACCGCCTTGCGAGCCTGATTCCGCCGACCTGGACCTGCGTCAATTCCCCACGCGGTGTCGCCATTGCCGTCGATGGCCAGTGCCACTGGACCATACGTTCGTTTGTCGCCTCCATTGCGTTTCCGATTTTCAGATTGGAACTCCGGCTCGAGGGACTTCTCTGCGTTCGAGAAGTCGGCCGTGGCTTTGACAAACTTAACAGTGACCTTGTTGGTCGGATTCGCCAGGTCTGTGGCTTCGACCTTGAATTCGCTCAACGCCGCCATGCCAAGAATTGAACGTCCCGGCCCGTTGCAGGGCAGATTCGGATCGGTGAGATACTCGATCTGAAATGCGCCGATGGTCGCCAGCGAATTAGTTCCCCGAAAATGCGCCGTCCATTGGGTCGGGGCGTAGCTGGCCGCGCGGATGGAGCCGTCCGAGTGATGATAGAACCTCTCGCCGTTGTCTCCGGCGTTGCGGCACTCGACCACGGTCCAGGCCGGCTGATCGTGCTTCACAGAGTCCTCCCACCGCGCCATGCGCGATTCCCAGTCGGGCGTTGTGTGGCGCAGCCCTTCCTCCATATCGCGCATTTGCCGCAGAAGATCCGCGCGCTTCTGCTGTTCGGAGGGTTTGTAGGCGATCAACGAGGCTTCGTGATCGTTGTTCAGGAACGCAAAGATCCGGTAATACTCCTCCTGCGTGAAGGGATCGTACTTGTGCGAGTGGCATTGCGCGCACTGGATGGTCAGACCCAGCACGCTCTTGCCGATGGCGTCCATTCGATCGAACATCGCATCCATCCGGAACTGCTCGGGATCGACGCCGCCCTCCTCGTTCAGCATCGCATTGCGCAGAAATCCGGTGGCCACGATTTGATCCTGGCTCGCTCCCGGCAGGAGGTCGCCGGCAAGTTGTTCGGTAACGAAACGGTCGTAGGGCAGGTCTCGATTGAAGGCATTCACCACCCAGTCACGATAATTCCAGATGAATCGGGGCTTGTCCTTCTCGAAACCGTCGGAATCCGCGTACCGTGCGGCGTCCAGCCAGTGGCGCCCCCAACGCTCGCCGTAATGTGGGGATGCAAGAAGCTTCTCCACCTGCAGGCTCCAGGCGTCGGAGGCTTTGTCGGACGTGAAGGCGTCGATCTCTTCCGGAGTAGGAGGAAGTCCGACCAGATCCAGGTAAAGCCGGCGCAGCAGTGTTATTTTGTCCGCTTCCGATGAAGGTTTAAGTCCTTCTCTTTCCAGGCTGGCTAGAACGAAGGTATCAACGGTCGTACGTGGCCATTTCCTGTCCTTCAACACCGGGATGGCTGGACGTGTCGGCGTTTTGAAAGCCCAATGGTTGCGCCAAGATTCAGCGTCCTGATTCGCGAAATTGTCCGGCCAGATCGCACCTTGATCAATCCATGCCCTCAGAACCCCAATTTGATCGGCAGTCAGCCGCTCGCCCTTCTTAGGCATTACCAAATCTGGCTTGATGCCTGCGACTGCCTGGACGAGCAGGCTGTCCGCACTCTTGCCTGGAACGATGGCGACGCCGAGTTCTCCGCCCTTCATCGCCGAATCTTTCCGGTCGAGACGAAATCCGGCCTCGGCTCGTTGTGGCCCATGGCAACGGTAACATCGTTCCTCGAGGAGCGGCTGGATATCCCTTGCATAATCGACATTGCGCGTGGCGGCAGGGGGCAGTGATGGAGAGTCGGCGTGCGACATCGGGAATCCACCGCCGACCAATACCAGCGCAAGGATCAGGGATAAGCTGAGATTTGTGGAGCGCATGCTATCGAGGCTCTGCTCTCGGGTTTTCATTGATGCCCCCCACTTTGTCCAAATGCGCTCAACGCGTCCATTCGCAATTTCCGGTTTGAGAGAAATCGCAACCGTCGGGCGACACGCTTTTTCGTCAACGGAGAAGCCGCTACTTCGCTGCGGCTCTGGCTGGCTTGAGAGTGAAGCTCTTTAGCCCTACGAGAGAATTGGCAACGCTGTTGTTGATGATCTCAAAATTCTCGGACTCACCCCGCAGCGCGGACGTTTCGAAATCTTTTCCTTCCCATGCGCTGAGTCGAAGCGTGACTTTTTCCCGCGGTTGAATTCCGGGGATGGTTATGTTGATGGGAACGACGAAATACGTTGCGGCTGCTGAATTTGTGCGGAATGCAGTGCTCTCACCGACCGGCGTGGTGTTTCCGTCATTTTTCACAACCAGCAGTTGGGCTTTCACACCAGCACCAGCTCCGGAGCCATCTGGCCGGCTCACCGGCGCATTAACCACGGTACCTACGCGGGTATTGAACACGAGTTGCATATCCGCCTGACAGTCGGGATCAAAAGAAAACAAGGCGAGCGCAACTGTTGAGTGAGGGAGCATGTTCGCAAATATGGATCGCATCGCGGCCAATCGCAGCAGACTCGCGTCAAAGTGGCAAGGTTTAGGGAATTCAATCTTGGGTGACTTGGCCGATCAGACGCTTCGGGCTGCTGGCAACGAGTGTTCCATCATTGCGCCCTGGCACGATTCCGTCCTACTGTGCTGGCGAAACAAGCGCACACGTAATGTACAGCTCCACATCCCGGCATGATGCCCCGTCACACGGAAGACTAGCCCAGCAAACGATTGCGCGCGCGCTGGAAACCTTGGAGAACAGCCCTTCGGCCCACATAGCGCAAGCCCTGCAAATCATTCGTGAGATCAGCGGCAAGTCGGACCGTATCACCGTACAGCAGCTCGCGGAAGCCATCGGGCGTGATCCGGCCACGATGACCCGTGTGATCCGGGTGGCCAACACTCTTGGCTACAACCCATCCGGTTCGGAGATCACCACGATCACTCATGCCGTCCAACTCATCGGTTTCGAGCGGGTGCGGAATCTAACCGTCTCGCTTCTGTTGCTCGATGATGCCGAAGGGAAAATGAACGCGGCGGAAACGCGCGATGCGGCGGCAATGGCGATGACCAGCGGCCTCATTGCCGAGGAACTGATGAGACTGCGCAGCGGACGTGATCCGGAACTGGCCTTTGCCAGCACCGCGATGCGCAACTTTGGCCGCATGACCATGACAACCTTTTTTGCCTCCGATTACAGGCAGGCGCGGGCGCTTGCGGCGGAAATCGGTGACGACAGATCGTTCTTGGAGGTTTTTGGAATCCGTCCGCTGGATCTCGCGAGAGAGTTGTTCACCGCATTGCAATTGCCTGAAACGCTGATCAAATCGATCCAGCCACTGCCCGCCAGACTGATTGATGAGGCGTGTCTGAGCACGCAAGAGGAGCTGATCCTGCTCGCGGATTTCTCCGTGAACCTGTGCGAGATGATTGACGGAGCCGAGGCATCATCGACAGATTTCATGGATCGGGTTGAATCACTGGCAAGCCGCTATGGCCAGCATCTGAGGCTTCCGGAGAATGGAATGGAGGAGATGATCGACACGGTTGCCGAGAACCTCGTCAACTTCGGAAAGACTCACGGTGTTACTAATTTCAGCAGCCCGCTGATCCAGAGAGTTTGCGCTCTGGCCGAAGGCAAGGAGCTTCCGCCGCCACAAAAAGCCAGGGAATGGAAGAAGGCAGGTGAGCGGCCGGCAACCAAGTCCGATCCCCTCTGGCCAGGCGCTGCCCAGTCTCCAAGCCAGATTATTCGAGAAGGAACAAAAGAACTCGCCAACCTGGTCCGCCAGGTTCCAGCACCTTTGAACGAAGTATTTTCCATCGCGATTCAGACGCTCGTCACAGCCATCCGGGCGAAAGATGGATTGTTGTTTGTCCTCGATGGCGCGGAAAACACGTTCAGCGCTCGCGCCGGTGTGGGACAGGTTTTTGAACACGTGCGAAATATCGCCCTTTTGAACGCTGGTTCTCGCGACATTTTTGGAATCTGCATTCTGCGGGGAGAGGACGTGGTGATCCAGGATCCAAAAGAAGCCAGGATCGTGTCATTTGTGCCACCATGGCTTGTAACAGCCACCGGTTCCAACCCGGTTCAATTGCTGCCGATCAAAGACTCCGCCGGAACCTTCGCCGTGCTTTGCCTCATTGGAGATGGCAAGCACACCTTGGAACTGGCAGCACAGTCTGGCGTGGAAGTATCCGCAATGCGTGCTCATCTAGCCTTGTTGGGAAAGGCTGTTCGCAGCGCACGGTTTCCTCAGTAACTGGATCAATCCTCAAGGATATCCATCCCCACGGACACGATGCGGAAATCGTTTTTCTCACCGGCCCGGCTGACGACCAGTGCTTTGGTGCCAGCTCGATTTCCAGAAATCTTCGACAATCCTGGCGGACCCATTGTCAACAGAGCCGTCGAGAGCGCGTCCGATTCGGTAGCTGATCTGACAACGACTGCCGCGGCGACTGCCTCCTGTGTCGGGTTACCAGTGCGAGGGTCGATCACGTGACCATGAACCTTCCTGCCGTCGGCAAAGGCTTTGCCCCACACTGCTGATACAGATAGTGATTCATCGCGCAGCTCCACGACGGCCAGAGGCTTTTCGTCCGGCGCGGATTTTCCCGTCGATTCCTCCAATCCCCTGATCTTTCCCATGGACCGGTGCGAATGCGGGATGGCCACCCTCCAGGACGTTTTATCGGGAGGCGATCCCATCGCACAAACCGTGCTGGTGCCACCGTGCAACAGCGCGGACGTGACGCCCGCATCAGTCAGGATTTCCATTGCCCGTTCGAGTGCGTAGCCTTTGCCGATGGAACCCAGATCGAGCATGACGCCGGGCTTCGCAAAGCGAACAGTGAAGGCAGCCCCGTCCAGCTCGACAAGATGCATTCCCACGCATCCCCGCGCCGCCTCGAGCGCGACCTCATCCGGCAGTCGTCCATTCCCTCCGATGAAACCCCAGCAACGCATGAGAGGAGCAATGGTGATGTCGAAAGCGCCGTCCGTCTCGATGCACAATTGGCGGGCGTGGATGAGTAATTGAAAGAGCCGAGGCTCGACCTGGACCGGGCAGAAAGCTGCACGAGCATTCAAATGAGCAATTTCGCTCGATGAACGATAGAGGCTCAATTGGGACTCAAGCCGCTCGATTTCGGCAAACGCCTCCTCACCGGCCGCCCGGAGCGCCACAGGGTTTTCTCCATGCATCACCAGCTCGAAACGAGTGGCCATCGCGTGGCAGGCGAGCTTGATGGTATGCACGTGGCGTCAGTGTTGATGGTTGGTCTAAATGAAGCGGGGTTTCGCCGGACTAACCAGCGAAACCCCGCGCGGAATTGGATCGGATCGAGCTTACGAGAGTTCGAGGGAGCCGTAAGTAAGCGGCTTCACTTCCTTGCCACCAGCCGTGACCTTGCGCGTCGCCGGATCGAAGAAACACATGATCCCGAGCCTGTCGGACATCTCCGCGAGTGAGATGACGGTCTGGACGCGAATAGCCAGTTCGATGTTGCAGTTCGGCGCTTTGCCAGTGCGGATGCAGTCAATCCAGTTCGCTTCATGGGCGGAGATGGTTTCGCCCGGGAACTGATCGCTCACTTCGGCGTCGATTTCGTCGGCGAACGCCTTTTCAGGCTTCAGTTCAACCTTGTTGCCGGCGAGGTAGAGGTTTGCCTTGTGGCCGCGGATCAATTCCTGCGTGCCGGTTTCATTGACTGTGCTGCTGGTGATGTGCATCACCATGCCACTCGGGAATTCGGCGATCAATTGGATGATCTCCTGGACATCCCGCTCGGGGGTTCCTGGCGTGTTCTTGTCCGTGTGGAACGCTTTCGAGCCCACCGCCGAAACGCGAACCGGGAATTCAGGATTGCCCGTCGCCAGCATGTAGGGATGCAATTTGTGCGGGAACAGGTCGCCCAGCAGACCCGAGCAGTATGGATAGTATTTGCGCCAGCGGAAATAGTGGTCAGCACTGAAATCGACCTTCTTGTTAACGTGGCCGAGCCAGTGCTTCCAATTTGTATCATCGGCGGTGCACCATTTCTTGATATCGTAGTTCCACTCGCCTTTCGGGGCGTTGCGCATGTAGGAACCCTGGGCCATGGCGATCTGGCCGACCTTGCCTTCTTTGATCCACTTCGCCGCCTGGTGCCACTTCTGATCGGAGCAGCCTTGCGATCCCACGGTGAAAGTCTTGCCGGTCTTCTTAACCGTGTCGTAAATCTGGAACGCCTCTCCGAGGTATCGAGTCATCGGCTTTTCAACATACACGGCTTTGCCCGAGTTCATCGCGTCAACCGAACAAATCGTGTGCCAGTGATCGACGGTCGAGACGACCACGGCATCAATGTCCTTGCGTTCACAAAGCTGCCGGTGATCTTCGTACTGATCGACCTTTCCAGGCGTCGCGGGTTTGCCCTCCTTGGTTTCCTCGGTGATGAACTTCCTGGCGTCGTCCATGCGCGTCTTGGAAACGTCACACACAGCCGCCTGCACAATGTTGTTCTCGGCGGCATGTTCCTTCATGCTGCGAACATGAGCCATGCCCTGGCCGCCGACACCAACGTAGCCAACCACGATCCGGTTGTTGGCTCCGGTAACGTTGGCGGATGGCGCCTGGGTCTGACCGTACACCGGAGTCTTGAACATGTTGATCGAGGAAACCACGGCTGCCGCGGTGGATGCCTTCTTGATGAAATCCCGGCGTGTGGATGACCCGCCGGCCGGTTCGAGATTCTGTTTTTCGTTCATACTATTACTAGTTACTGCGGTCGCTCACATTGATTGCGAGGTGATAAAGCGTAGCCTAGAGCAACACCTTTCTCGGTCAACCATGAACATCTGACCGAATCATGGTTGCAACTCTTCAATCGATCTCGGCCGTAGTCAGTCTCCTGATCGGTCTGGTCGGAGGTGTCCTGATCTTACTCGTACTCTTCACACTAATCCTGATCCCACGCCCCCCCCAGTAAGAGCATGATCAAGTTTGAGATAATGACATCCACCCTACAGGAGTTGCCTCCCTGATGTTGCGCGATATGACCAGGCACTGGTAGTTTCCACCGCCATGAAGTCCATTCTATTTCTTGCGTTCGCACTTTCCGTCTCACTCGGTTTCGCGAACGCCGGCGATCATTGGCCCCAGTTTCGCGGGCCGAACGGTGGAGGCCACTCCGCCAGTTCAAAGCTACCACTCACTTGGAGTGAGAATCAAAATGTGAAATGGAAAACTCCGATTCATGGCAAGGCCTGGTCTTCACCCGTGATCTGGGGCAGCCAGGTATGGCTCACCACCGCCACCGAGGACGGTCATGCGCTGTCAGTCCTTTGTGTGGATCGAGACTCTGGAAAAGTTCTTCGTGACACAAAACTTTTCGATGTCGAACGCCCGCAATTCTGCCACAAGTTCAACAGCTACGCCTCGCCGACACCCGTGGTCGAGGCGGGCAGACTCTACGTGACGTTCGGGTCGCCCGGCACCGCGTGCATCGATACGAAGACCGGCAAGGTTCTGTGGGAGCGGCGGGATTTTATCTGCAATCATTATCGTGCCGCTGGATCATCCCCGATCCTTCACGGCAATCTGCTCATCATGAATTTCGACGGCTCGGACCATCAATTCGTTGCGGCGCTCGACAAGAAGACTGGCAAGACCGTGTGGCAAACGAACCGGTCGATTGATTTCAAGGACTTGGGAGCGGATGGCAAGCCGGAGGCAGAGGGGGATTTTCGCAAGGCATTCTCCACACCTCACGTTGCAATGATCGCGGGCAGGCCGACGCTTATCAGCCAGGGCGCGAAGGCGATTTATGCGTATGAACCCGCGACAGGAAAAAACCTCTGGCGCGTGGAGGAACGCACGAGTCATTCGGCGAGTTCCCGGCCCGTGGCTGGAAATGGGCTGGTCTTCATAGCCAGCGGCTGGTCCAACGGGCAACTGCTGGCGATTCAGCCGGGCAAGGAGGGCGAAGTGATCGATGCGAATTCGCAGGATGATCCCAAAGGCAAGCTCAAGCTCGCCTGGAGGATGAAGAAGGGGGTTCCCCGCAAACCTTCGCTCACGCTCGTCAACGACCTCCTTTTCATGATCGACGATGGCGGCATCGCAAGCTGCGTCGAGGCCAAAACCGGTCAGGAAATCTGGAAGGAGCGCGCTTCGGGAAACTACTCCGCGGCTCCGCTCTATTCCGCAGGGCGGCTTTATATCTTCAGCGAGGAAGGCAAGGCGACCGTGCTGTCGGCTTCACGGCAGTTCAACAAACTGGCTGAGAATACCCTGGATGACGGCTTCATGGCTTCGCCTGCGGTGAGTGGAAAGTCCCTGTTCCTGCGGACACGCTCCAACCTTTATCGAATTGAGGAATAGCGCCTGACAGTCGATGGACAGTTCCGCTCTCGCCACTGGTCGCGTGACAGGGAGTTCCCCGTAGGAAGTGAAATCACTTTCTACTTCAGCCCCGGCTCGTCTGACTCTAGCTTGATCACATGCTAATTGAACCGCTGTTGCAGCTTGATCTGCCAGGCATCAGGAAAATCAAGAGTGGCAAGGTACGCGAGGTGTTTGACCTCGGCGAATCATTGCTGTTTGTGGCGACGGACCGCATCTCGGCTTTCGATTGCGTGATGCCCAATGGCATTCCCCGGAAGGGTGAAGTCCTCACACAAATCTCTCATTTCTGGTTCGATCAAGTGGCGGGAATAGTGCCGAACCATCGGCTCGCAACGGCGAGCGATCCACTTCCAACCACGCTCCAACCTTACGCAGACAAGCTCACCCGCCGGAGCATGATTGTACGAAAGGCCGAGCCGCTGACCATCGAGTGTGTCGTTCGCGGCTACCTCGCTGGGTCTGGCTGGAAGGAATACCGCGCGCACCAAACGGTTTGCGGTATCAGGCTTCCGGATGGACTTGTCGAATCCTCCGAACTGCCGGAGCCCATATTCACGCCCGCGACCAAGGCGGAGACCGGCCACGACATCAACATCAGTTTCGAGGAGGCGAGTCAGCGCGTCGGCTCGGAGATCGCAAATCAGGCGCGGGAGCTGAGCTTGAAGATTTATCGCCGCGCCCGTGACCACGCCCTCGCCCGCGGAATCATCATTGCGGACACCAAATTTGAATTCGGCATCTTCAACGGCAAGCTCATCTTGATCGATGAAGTGCTCACGCCGGACTCCTCGCGATTCTGGCCGGCGGATGCCTACAAAGTGGGCGGACCACAGCCCAGCTACGACAAACAATTCGTCCGTGATTATCTCGAAACACTCGATTGGGACAAGACACCGCCCGCGCCTGCTCTGCCTGATGAGGTTGTGTCGCGCACCCGTGACAAGTACCTGGAGGCGTATCGCCGGCTGACGGGGAAAGAGCTTTGAGTCTGCCGCACCTCGAAGAATGGTTGAACGCACGCGATGAACGAGTTGGTTGAAGATTTCCTCCAGCACCTGCGCAACGAGCGCGGGCAGGCCGAGCAAACGCAGGAGACGTATGCGGGATTGCTTCGTCGATTCACCGCGTGGGCCGAAAAGGCCGGATTGCATTCGTGGGACGAGGTGGAGCTGAACCACCTCACGGCGTTCCTGGTTCACGAGCAGCAAAGGCTCCTGCAAAACGAGCCGGAAGATTCAGTTCGTCGTTTGAGCACCAGCTCGCTTTATCTCCAGATCGCCGCATTGCGCGCAATGTATCGTTTTGCTGAGGCGGAGAAGTTGCTTTCCCGCAACGTGGCCGAGCATCTGTCGCTGCCCAGGCGCTGGAAAAGGCTCCCAAAGGCACTCACAGACGCCGAAATTGAGCAGCTTCTTTCTGCCAGGCCTTCCGAGGATCCGAGCGACCTGTGTGATCAAGCAGTTCTGGAACTGGCGTATGCCTCCGGCCTTCGTCTCTCTGAACTTTGCGGGGTGAGACTGGAACAATTGCACGCCGAGGCGGGCTTCATCACGGTGCTGGGCAAGGGCAGCAAGGAGCGTCTGGCTCCGGTGGGGCGCAAGGCGCTGGAGGCATTGGACCGCTACTTGCAAGCCGGACGTCCGAAGCTGGTCACCCGCCGCACTCCGGCGAACGTTTTTCTCACGCGCCGAGGCACGGCATTTTGCCGTGAGATCATGTGGCGCCGCATCAAGGCGCGCGTCCGCCGCGCCGGCACCGGGCGCAATGTCACGCCGCACATGCTTCGCCACAGCTTCGCCACGCATCTCCTTGAACACGGCGCGGACCTTCGCGTGATCCAGGAATTGCTCGGACATGCGAGCATCAGCACCACCGAGGTTTACACTCACGTGGCGGGAAGCCGCCTCCGCGAGGTTCACAGAAAATTCCATCCCCGATCCACCTTGGGAACTTTAGACTCATGACAGACACCGAACTCCTGATCACGCCCGTTTCAACGGATTCAACCGATGAAGGCTCAGGCCAGAGCGAAGTCCTCTGGTTTGTGGCCCACACCCGTCCACGCTGCGAAAAGAAGCTTGTAGAATTCTGTGATCGAGAGGGCTTCCAGACGACGCTGCCGCTCTACAAAAGTGTAAAGAAGTATCGGGGGAAGACCTTGACCTTCCATAAGCCGTTGTTTCCCGGCTACGTTTTCCTGCGGCTCCAGCAGAGGCAATCACGCAAGGTGTACCAAAGCGATTATGTGGCGAACCTCCTGGACGTGGTGGATCAACAGCTATTTCAGCAACAGCTTGGAGACATCCTGGAAGCGCTGGACACAGAATATGAGATATTCCTGGCCCCGCAGATCACGACGGGTTCCCGCGTGAAAATCAAATCAGGCCCGCTCCGGGGAATGGAAGGGTCCGTGGAAAACAGGACGGGAATGACGGTCGTCCAGCTCCGGCTCGACTTCATAGGCCAGGCGGCGGCAGTGAAAATGGATGCCACGGAGCTGGAGCTGATCTGAGGCGGCTGATAAGTCGATCACAGGCTCAAGCGAGGCTTCGACAATGCTGTTCTAAAGTTTGCCAACAACAGGCGGTTCCCTTTGCGGAACCTCGTCAAACTGCTTGCGATTCCAAAGCATCTGCCAGGCTTTCCCAATAGAGAGCCGATGGTATCTATCCGGGTACAGCTCCTCGAGCAGGCGACTCACTCGTGGATAGAAGTCCGAATTCATTCCTGGGAAGAGATGGTGCTCCGTGTGATGTGAGAAATGGTGATGGATCCGATCCAGCCAGGGGTTAACGGAGACTGTGGTAGTGTTGAGCAATTGATCGTGCGTCGCGGATACGGGATTCAGGAAGTGATTGGTGAAAATATACGCCATTACCACCGCTGACGTGACCGCATAAGCCGCAGGGCTGACCCAGAAGAAGTGCCACCATGTTCCCACCGACCAGAAGATTCCGATCTGGAAACATGCGATGATCACGAGTTCCAACGCCACGTACCTCCTTTCGCGGCTGGTATAAGCCGGCTTGTTTGGGACGCAAGCCGGCTTGGACCCGCCGGGATAGAAAGCGGACACGACATTTCTTCCGATGTAAGGGATGAGGTGCAGCAAGACCAAGGGATTCCATCGAAACGAGCTCTTGTATGGATAGAAGATGCGCGTGTACCACCTGGTCAATCTGGATCGCTCCTCGACTGTGAACGAACGGTCGGGGTCTCCCAGAGTGTTCGTCTGCAAATGGTGAGTATGGTTGTGAACGCGCCTCCACACCGTTGGCGGAATCAGGATCAGCCCCCAGAACAAGAGCTCGAACAGGTAGCGGAACTGCCGATGCGTCACGATGCTGTTATGCGAGAGCTCGTGCGCGAGAAATCCAATGCACGCCATGCTGTGTCCCATGATCAAGGTGATCACCGGCAGGAAAAACGGCGGAGCCAGCCGAGTGATCCAGTAGCCGGCCAAAACAACTCCCAGATGAAGGAACAGGACGCTCAGTCGCGCAGGAACAGGACGGAACGCATCGGCGGGAAGCAGTGGACAAAGTGCTTCCACGTAACGCACCGCTCCAACAGGAGGCGTTTCAAGATTGCTCGTGCTCACGGTCCGTCGCATTGCACCACGCATGAGCCCAGGATGCAAATTGATACCAGCAAGCGGCACGCGGAATTGTAAGCAACGGGAACTCATCCGGTTTATGCAATCATTCCGCTGCGGTCGGGTGCAAATCGCTCTTGAGCCGCGAAAGAAATGAAAAGAGCGCGGCAATGAATTCCGCGCTCGGGAAAAATCCAGATCCTCAGAAGGTTCAGAACCGGTAACGGTAAGCCAGCGCGAAGAGGTGCATGCCGATTTCGTACTTTCCGAGAAAAGCGGGATTTTGATTGGCTGTGATGTTCCGGTCATCAAAAAAGTCGTAGCCGTAAGCCACTTCAAATCCATGATGTTTTGACTGATAACTGAGCCCCACGGTGATCACGTGCTGATCGCTGTCCGGGATGGCTGGAGAGAAATAGAAATCACGGATTGGACTGTCATAGAACATGTAGCCCGCGCGTGCGGTCCAGTTCTCCGAAAAACGCCAGTCGCCACCAATCCCCGCAGTGAATGAATTATTCCACTTCTCCTGAATGCTCGTGGTGGGCAGGAGGAACGCGTTGTTGGCAATGTTCAAATCGAGTGATTGAAAGCGTGAGAATTGAACCCATTCAAAATCGGCCTCGATTCGCACCGTGTCGCACAGTTGCACTCCATATCCGACCGCCAGGATATTGGGAAACTGCACTTCCGTGGTCATCTTGCTGCTCGGAGTGGCTCCGAAAGCCGCCGCAGCGGGAGTGATCCCATCCACCGTGAACTTGCCCGAGTACCCCACATCCATCTGTGAGCGGTAGCTGAACGCAAGTCGGTGATGCTCGGCCAACTGAATCGTCATTCCCAGATTGGCTCCGACGCCGGTTCCGTCGCCCTTGATCTTCGCCGTGCCTTGAGGCTCGGCTCCCGTGCTTCCCGGAAACACCATCCATGGATAGTGCTGTTCGAGAGTCAACTCCGACCACATCACGTCCAGTCCCGCTCCAACGCTCAACCAATCATTCAACCGATACGCGACCGAGGGATTGAGGTTGATGGTTTTCATTTCAGTCTTGTTGGGTACCGCGAAATGAAACGGCGTCGCTGGAGTCGAGTCCCACGAGCTCGACAGGCCAAACGGCACTGACATTCCGATTCCTGCTGCGAACCGGTTCTCCTTGATCGGGAAGGCGGCGAAGATCGTCGGCATGAAGTTCCACGAATCCCGGTTCTCAGTTTTTACGCCGCCCGGAGAAACATGGTTCATGTCCACATAAATCCCATTGGAGCCGACTTGTGCTTCCGCATTTTGGAGATCGACCAGGTTGGCGGGGTTCTGTCCGACTGCGGAGGCGTCATCCACATGGGCTATCTTGCCACCTGCACGCCCAAGGCTGAATGCGCCGGGAGGGGAGACTCGAAATCCTTCGGCCAGGCTCGAAGCGGGGTGAATTGCCGCCAGTCCCGCGGCGAATCCGCAGCCATAGCGTTTCAGTTTTTGAAGTGGGGTCATGTTCATGATGGTTGTTTGATTCAAAGGTTCAGCTTGCCGGCCAATCTGACGACAGGAAAGCAGTCCAAATGCCGACATGCAAATGCAGGCCTTTTACTACATAACGGACAGATTCATCCTACACTCTGCTCCCCGGTTGTGAATGTTTGGGACAGCTTGCATGATTTCTGGACATCAAGGGCGGAATGGGAATCCGGCTCCATCCCGGTGGAATCTTCTCCCCCGAAACCTTGCTTTCGAGGATCGATTAAGGAGAATGTCTGTCCAGCCTGACATGAGTTGGTTAATTCTAATGTGTCCATCCCATGAGTTTGAATGGTTCAAGAAAATCTACGGTTGTCTGGAAGACCGACGGGATTGCCGAAACTCAATCGGAGATCGTGCGTATTTCCCGCACAAGCCTCGCGTTTGCGATATACGGCCCGGAACAACTCCTCCCTGCTTCGCAGGTTCTCGATGGCGTCGAGATCTACCTTGATGACACCATTGCGTACACCGGGCGAGCCACTGTAACCCAGCTCATCCAGGCCGGCACTCGTACCATTTGTGAAATAGGCCTTGCCGCCCCTGGAATTATCCCGACCAGCGACTTCGAGAAGGGTCTTGGTTCAGGAGCCCTGGCGATATATGACACGTTCTTCCGCCGATGGCAGCAGGAGTATCGTCTCTCATCCGAGTTCAAAGTTGTCGTCGCTGATGTGCATTCCATGCTCACGGAAATGCAGGCCTGGCTGCAGTCTCAAGAGGCGCAACTGGAGGCGAAGTTCGGTGACAACGCGATCATCGAGCGAGCCAGTCTGGTTGAGTCCCTTGCTCCCAGGATCATCGGAACTTTCAACCGCCAGCATGAACGCTTCGAGGAGCTCAGCAGCCAGCTTGATCCGGAGTTGATCGGTGCCCACCAGGATTTTGTTCGCCGACTCTGGCATCCGCTGTTCCTGTGCACTCCCTTCGCGCATCGGACCTATACCAAGCCTTTGGGATACGCCGGAGACTATGAGATGATGAACATGATTCATCGAAACGCGCCGGAGGGAGCGACGCTCTATTCGCAGATCATCCACAAGCTTCTTGTCAGCCAATGGCCGGCCCTGTCGGTTCGCAATCGTATCTCCCACCTTCAGGCGAGGATCATCGATGAAGTCGCCAGGGTAGTCAGGTCGGGAAGGCAGGCGCAGATTTTGAACCTTGGATGCGGTTCGGCAAGGGAGGTTCAAGGTTTCATCAAAGAAAGTCCGTTGAGCGATCGTGCCTCCGTTACGCTTCTTGATTTCAACGAGGAAACACTCGACCACGCCTCCCGCCAGCTTGCCGGTCTCAAGCTGGCGCACGCCCGGCAGATCCAAGTGAACACGCACAAAATTTCCGTTCAGCAGCTCCTGCGGCGCGGCTTGAAAGCCGAGCACGCCGACGATCCACGCTACGACATGATATACTGCGCCGGATTGTTTGATTACCTCAACCTGCCGACGTGCAAGGCCGTTGTGGACTATTTTTACCGCTCCCTGGTTCCCGGCGGCCTGGTGGTTGTTGCGAACATGGATGACTCCAAACCATTCCGGCGGTTTATCGAGTTCGTGCTCGACTGGCATCTCATTTACAGGGACGGCGAAGAAGTCGGTTCTTTCTGCCCGGATCACGCCAGGGAACAGGCCCAGGTGATTTCAGAGCCGAGCGGCGTCAACATATTCCTCCAGGTCCGAAAGCCTCTCTAGGATGGAAACAGTATCTCCAGAAGTTCTCGCCGCGTTTAGGGCGGGCGAAATAATAACTTGAGCAAATGTTAGTTAACGGGGTTCGATGACATAGTTCCATTCCCCGTGGAACTTCGCTGGCGTGATATGGACGCGAGCCAGTTCATCGTCCGAGACGCTCACTCCAGTTTCATAC
>SXMN01000325.1 GCA_005777315.1 Verrucomicrobiales bacterium | reverse complement strand
CGTCCATCCGCACGGACAATTGCCGATACTTTCTCCTGACCTGGGCGATGATGATCTTGAGCCGGATCCTTCGAGCTTATCTCTCGATCCGTTTCAAAAGCCAGCCTATTTGCTCAAGTTATTATTTCGCTCGCCCTTAGGTCGCCCTGGAAGTCGCCTCTGCCGGCTTCGCGCGCGTAGTGTTCGAGCGATGATGCCGGCCAGTTCAAGTTCGCCGCCCAGGATTCAGTGCGGCCTTTCAACTCCAACATGGTGAGATCCAGATTGCGGACCTGGAGGGTGGCTCCCGTGGAAAGTTCGAGTTCCAGCAACGCTTTCCGATACTGAACCATGCTGTCTGCAACCGCGATCCGGGCCTCAAACAGTTTCTCCTCCGTCTCGAGCACTGTGCGGCTGTCGATTCGTCCGACATCCAGGCGTTCCATCTGGCTCTTCAGGAGCTGCGCATGAAAATCCACGACGCTCTGGTAATTGGTCACGTTGGCCATCGCGCTCTGGACTTTTTGAATTCCAACCTGCAATGCATTGCCGATCTGTGTTTCGACCTCTTTCAAACCAAGAAGAGCCTTCTGCCGGGCGAGCTTCGCCGCTGCGAGTTCATTGCGCTCCTTGACTCCGCCCGTGACGGGAATTCTCATTTCCAGGCCGACGCTCCAGGCCGGCCGGTCCTGGCTGTCGATGTCGCCGTAGGAATCTCCCGGCGTCAGTCCCAGTCCGTTCAATCCGTAACTCGCCTTGAGATCAAGTTGGGGCAGGCGCTGGTTTTTTGCATACGCCAGCTTGATGTTCTCCTGCTGGATCGCCTTCTTGCGCGAGAGATAATCCGGGTTCAGGAGGAAAGCCTGCTCAAAGCTATCGAAATAAGTGAGCGGCTCGGTCCGGACTGCGGGCAAGTCCGTCGCCATGACAATCACATTGGTCAGGATGCCAGGTTCCGCGAAGAGAATTGTAAGCTGGCTGCTTGCTAGAAGTCGTTTGAGCCGGGCATCGCTGAGTCGTGCCTGCCGGAGCGAGAGTCCTGCCTGTGCCTGGATCACTTCCAGATCCGCCATCCGTCCGACTGCCGCACGATTCCGATTGTTCGTCAGGATGGTCCCCGCCAGTGAGATGGATTCGATGCTGAGTTGTTCCTGTTCCTGGGTCAGATGCAAATCCCAGTAGGCGGATTCCGTGCGGGCCACCGTGAGCATCTGTTGCCGTCGGTACTCCTGGAAGGCAATGTCTGACGCGAGTGCCGCGAGGCGGATGCGCGCCGTTGATGCGTTTGGCCCGAAGTTCTTGAGCAAGGGCTGCGTGAGGCTCACGCCAGCAAACGTTTCGTACTCATGCCTCAGCCTGTTGGAGCTGGTGGTGATGGAAGACTGAAGATTGTTCCTCAGATCTCGGAGGGATGTCCCGAATTTCAACCGTCCGCCGGTGGGCACCAGGAATTCCAACCCGCCGTCGTAAATGTTGTTTCGTTGATTGAATTCGGAGGTCAGGAGGCTTCGTTGTTCCTGGATGGTCGATTCCTTTTTGCTGTCCAGATGGTCAAACGATGCCACGACAGACGGCTCGAAGATTCCTTTTTCGGCCTTCAAAACCCGCGCGCTGATCTCGACATCCAGCATTCGCATCTGCATCGCCTCGTTCCTTTCCAGTACGCGTCGCACGGTTTGATTCAAGTCGAGCGGATGAGTGTTGCCGCCTTGGGGCCCTTGCGCTTGGGCAAACTGACAGATCGATAGAATGCCCAGGATCGTGGCAATGGATCGAGCCGGACGGTGAGTAGATTGACTATTGATACGCTGTTCCCGTGTTCGCATGAGCAATAAATTAAATTGTGCGGCTTTCCGAGAAATCATTCACCCGGAACCTCCGGGATCCCTCAAACGCCTCCCTCTTTCCTGTATCGTTCACCGGCTTCCGCGACAAGTCATTAAATCGACACATCCGGTGATGAGATAGATCCGGGCATCGCCTGGCAAACCACCAGCCCTTCTTCGCGGCGAATCTCCAAACCGCCGATTCCTGAAGATTCTCAAATCCGGCAGGGCCGGGATTGTCGCCCCGAGGCCCGGTCAATGGGAGACCTCGCTCAACGCTTATTCCAACAAGTCCTTCGCGGTCCGGAAACGCGACTCGATCTGCTGCACAATGGGCAGGGCGCGGGCCACGGCATTCTGCTCAGTTTGCCCCCGGAACGATTGCATCAAGACCCGGACAGCGCCCACGACATCGCCGTTACGGTCGTGGAGCGGCATCGTCACGATCGCCGTTTGATTCTCCTTGCCGTAGTAAGTCACGTTTCCCGCAACGACACTTCGCGAAGCCACATCTCCCGCTTGCTTCACCTCAGTCGCGTCGTTGCTCGCCACGATCGTGGTTCCGAGCTTCTCCTTCACGCCTTTGTATATTTTAAGTCCGACCAGGCGGGGGTATTTGGCCATCACATCGCGCACGATGGTCTGAGCCAGAATCTCGCGCGGTGTGTAAACCAGCCTCGTATCCGCGAAGTAGGCCACCGAGTCGGATTTGGTCCAGTATCCGAGCTTCCCGGTGCTGAAGGAATTATCGGTCAGCGGAGGGAAGGCGTCCTTTCCGTTGAGAAGGCATGAGATCCGGTTGCCCCTGCACTCGATCGTCAACTCGTGCCAGACCCCCATCGCAATCTGGATATCCGATCCGATCGGCGCGCTTCGCACGCCGTCCACCACTTTGAAAAAGCGGACATTGTTTCCAAGGGCGCTCGCGCGAACATAATAATAGCTTTTCGCATTCTGTATCCGGAATGCGACTCCCGCCATCTGTTCAGCCGAGCCTCTCACGATCTTGAAACGTGTCGTCAGCACAAAATCCCCGAACGTCTCCTCCTCAAAAACAAGCAGGGGAAATCTCTCATCCGTGGCGTCTCGGGAAAGTTGTGCCAGCACGGGACGCCTTGTGAGCACCGGGGCCTTGGCCGAGATTGGAGCGATCATCGGCGGCACTTCGTCCTCGATGACCTTCCACTCCCCGGGACGCCCCTGGCCGGTGAGCAGGCTTTGAAAGCCCTTTGGGGTCTCGTTCAGCGGGTAGTTTCCAAAATCAAATGCGCGTTCCGCGGCTCCGAGCCGGAGTACGGTCAAAAACAGGAATGAAATTAGAAGAGTTCGTAACATTGCGGTGCACGTTAGCAAAACAGTGCCGGGCAACAAGTCTTTCGCCCGGCACTGTCAAATCCAGGGTTCGGTCGGCGGTCAGTAAATCATGTCCGCCACGGTGCGTCCGGCAGGAATGAACGGGAGCACGTGCTCTGTGTAAGGTGTGATCACATCGAGGATGTAAGGCTCGTCCGTATCCAGCATCCGCTGGATCGCCGCGCGAAGATCCCGGCGGTACATCACACGCTCGCACTTCACATTGAATGCGGCGCAGACAGCGACGTAATCAGGGTAGATTTGCTTCATGTTCTGCGGATCCCCGAGATAGGTGTGGCCGCGATTGCCCTGGTAAAACCGGTCCTCCCACTGCACGACCATCCCGAGATGCTGGTTGTTGAGGATGATCGCCTTTGCCGCGATCTTCTCGATGTGCGCGGTGGCAAGTTCCTGCACATTCATCAGGAACGAGCCATCTCCATCGATGTCAATCACGTGTTTGTCGGGGCGGGCCACTTTTGCGCCGAGCGCCGCCGGATACCCAAATCCCATCGCGCCAAGACCGGCGCTGGTGAGGAGCTGCCGGGGCGATTTGTACTTGTAGTACTGCGCGGCCCACATCTGATGCT
>SXMN01000324.1 GCA_005777315.1 Verrucomicrobiales bacterium | reverse complement strand
GGGGAGAGGGCCGGGGTGAGGGGAAAACCGCGCCATCAGTCGTCAGAGCGAGTATTCATTCACCCTCACCTCACCCTTGCCCTCTCCCCTCCCTCCGAGGGAGCGGAGAGGGTAATCCGCTCGGGCTGTCGTCTATCCTGCCGTCTCCTCAGTAACGCAAATGACGGGGTTTCGTTTCCATTGAGCACGGTGGCATTCCAATCGTTCCAGCGTGTATGATACATGAGTTTTGGGCGGTCTTTGCGGAGTTGATCCGCGCCCCGTTTCAACAGATCGAGATGATCTGGGGAATCGTCCCATTGTATTTCGGTTTGTTGCTGAATGAGCTTACCTCGCCCAAGGCGAGCTTTCGCACGGCGATCCAGACGGGCTTCAGCTTCATCTGGGCCGGCGTGCAATGGCTGTATCCATATTTCAAAGCCCGTGGTGGAAACGGTCTTCCGCTCGATTTCTTCTCGATGACTTCGGTGAAGCTGTTCGTGACTTTTCTTGTCCTGAGCTTCGGCGTGGCAGCCCTGTTCTGCGGCATCGGGAAGCGCTTTCCACGATACGGCCGCTTTCTGGGCCACACCCGGTTTGCGAATTACTTCATGATCACGATTTTTCCGATGCAGACAGGCCACCTTGGCTGGAGTTGGAACCGGGTTCTTGCAATCGCGGTGTTCGCCATCCCCGTGTGGCTGGTGCTCCGCTTCGGTTTGATTCCCTTTCGTGGACGCAAGTGATCCAGCGTGCCAAAATCTCATTCGATCTGGTCACGACTGACAACGCATGTAACCAGTCTCACTCCCACCAGGTCATACCAACCATGAACATCGTCACGATCAGGCAAACAGCCCGCCGGATGTGGCAACTCCATTCACGCGCCCGACTCGATGATTGGATCGTTCCGATGGCGCGCCTCGCGCAGCTCTCTTGGCGGAGGGGATTGATAACGAGGGCTTCTCTGGTTGCTGGATTGCTGGCTCTCGGAACAATCCGTTCCCTGGCAACGGAAATTATTGGCGCCGCTCAACAGAGGCAGGAGAGTCAGTTGGCGCAAGCTGACCGTGAACGCAGCGTCACTGGAGTTAACACGACTGAAGATCCACCATCCGCGCTTGCGGCAGGAGCGCCGCGACGATTGCCACCCGTGTTCGTGCAGGAGCAACCAAAAACCATTGGCGACCTCCGTTCCATCGAGCATCACGTCTCCGGGCTGGTGACAAGCGTTTCGAAAGCGGTGGTTACTTTGCAGGTCGGAGCGAGCACAGGCAGCGGGGTTGTGATCTCGCCGGATGGATTAGTCCTTACCGTGGCGCATGTGTGCCGGAGTCCGGGTCGCGAAGTCACGTTCATTTTTCCGGACGGCAGGAAGGCGAAAGGCAAAACGCTGGGGATCAACCACGGGATGGATTCAGCCCTGGCAAGGATCACGGAGACTGGCCCATGGCCGTTCACACCGCCCGGCAGCCTTGATCAGGCAAACCTGGGACAATGGGTGCTGGCGTTGGGGCATCCGGGTGGCTTCGACGCGCAACGCCCTGTCGTGGCAAGGCTCGGCCGCATCATCCGGCTCGGCACTGATGCGGTGCAGACGGATTGCACATTGATGGCGGGTGACTCGGGCGGTCCGTTATTCGACATGCACGGGAGGGTCGTGGGCATTCACAGCCGCATCAGCGATTCGACCGCAGAGAATTTTCATGTCCCAATCACGACCTATTTTGCCACGTGGGAACGGTTGGCGAAGGCCGAGAATTGGGGTGAGCAACCGGTGCTGGCCGTGGCGTGGCTCGGAACACGGGGAGTCGATCACGAGGATGGTTGCCTCCTCAATCATGTCAATGAGACCGGGCCGGCCTTCAAAGCGGGAATCAAGGTTGGCGACATCATCAGAAAGATCAACGGCCAGGAAATCCGGAGTGCCGGGGAATACAGCGCATATGTGCGCAAGCAGAAACCGGGTGATGAGGTGAATCTTGAGCTGACACGCGAGGGAAAGCAGTTATCGGTGAAGGTAAAGGTCGAGTCGCGTCGGCGGTGAGGATGAACATCGCTTCATGAATACCATTGCCAAGCACACTTCTCCGAATTCGCATGGCGCTGCCGCCAGCCGGGCACGTCGATGTCATTTCAATTTATTGAAGGCATTCCTGATCGCTGGCGCGCTTCTATCGGTGGCTGAAACGCGATGTTTGGCCGCCGCTTCTGAACCTGGCTGGCTTTCGAAAGAGAAGTTTAAGAGCGGGGCGGACACGCTGAAAATCCTCGCGGGAATTTCAGAGCGCACCCAACGCTCGGTGGTGAAGCTGGATGTGAATGGGAACACAGTCGCGTTGGGGACGATCATCGACTCACGTGGATACGCGCTGACGAAGGCAAGCGAGATGAGGAAAGGCACGCTCACCGCGTGGCTTGCCGACGGCAAAGAGGTGGGCGCCGTCGTGATCGCCATCGATGACGAGAGTGATGTGGCGCTTGTGAAGGTGAACGCTTCGGGTCTCAGGCCAATCGAGTGGGCACGGGGCGCTGCGTTCGTGGGACAATGGGCGATCACACCTGGAACCGAAGACACGCCGCAGGCCATCGGCATTGTCAGCGTGCCCACTCGTCGCATTCTGCACGAACGCGCTTTGATAGGCGTGCAAATGGATTTCCGATCGCCGGTGGCAACGATTGCCCAGGTGTTGCCTGGGTTGGGCGCGGAGAAAGCCGGACTGAAATCGGGCGACGTCATCGTTTCGGTGAATCATGCGGTGATCACGGACAGCGCGTCATTGACGGAAACACTCAGGAATTATCGTGAGGGCCAGAACGTATTGCTGGGCGTACGTCGTGAGAAGCTGGATCTGGAATTCCAGGTCGAGATGAAAGTGCCGAACACGGACGGGAACGGATCCAGCCCGGGGCGGGAGGAGCGCATGAATCGATTGGGCAGCGAAGTCAGCCGGCGCTCGGAAGGTTTTTCTCTGGCGATCCAGCACGACACCGTTCTTCAAGCGTGGCAGTGCGGTGGGCCTCTGCTCAACCTCGACGGCAAGGCCATCGGGCTCAACATCGCGCGCGCAGGCCGCGTGGCGACCTATGCCCTGCCTGCGGGTCTCGCTCAGAATATCGCAAGCTCGCTCAAAGCCAGGGCAGTGAAGGAATCACGCGGCGACAATTGAAAAGCGTCCCGGGCCTTCCACGACCCGGCCTGTCACTTCGCCCGTGCCGCTGTCGAGTGACTCCTCCAGAAAGAAAAGATGTCTCTCCACCACTCCGGAGTCCGTTCGGCAACATCATTGTGTCCGGCTCCTGTAATGGCTTCGATTTGCTTCGGACCGGAATATCCGTCGAATAATCGGCGACCCAGATCAGGCGGAATAATTTCGTCACGCTCGGCTATCACAACCGCAACCGGACCGTTATATGCCTTCAGCCACTTTGCCGGATCAAATCGATCCCATAACATCCACGGGACTGGCAGGAACGGCATCTGCCGGGTGCCCAGTTCCACCATGCTCGTGTAAGGAACCAGCAACGCAAGGCCGGCCACTCTGTTTGGATGTTTCCCCGCCAGGTGTGCCGCCACCCCGGCACCGATGGATTCGCTCACGATGAAAAGCGGCGCACGACCCGAGAGCAACTCCAACGCCTCTTCAGCCGAGGCAAGGAGACTGGTCTGGCTTGGTTTTCCTGGGCGGCAGCCATAGCCCGGATACTCAAGCACGAAAACGTCCATTGCTCCCGCAGCCTGGATGGGACCGGCGATGTAGTCGCGATCTGCAGCACTGCCTGCATTGCCATGGACGATGAGTACCGCACCCGTTGCCCCTGCCGCGCCTGGCAGCCTCCAGCCAATCAACTCACCACGAATGTTTCGCCACGCGGTCATCCCAGCGTTGCCAGCCAGCGATTCGGCGTCGCCCTGTGAAAGTTTCGTGGGAACGTAGATCAGCCGTCGCTGCAACAACATGACCAACAGGACGACAAGTCCATACAGGATCACCAACCTCAAGAGCACAGCGATTAACATCCGCCGTATTGTCCACGTTCGATTGGATTGGGTCATCTCAAATATAAGTATGATCAGAGTTCTCCGAACATCTGGAAGACGCTGATGTTATTCTGCACATGCTCGTGGGTGATCAAACCCGCCCTTCCTGTTTGATGATGGCGAGGAGGTCGCGCTCCGGGTTTCCAGCACCAACGGTGCGGCCTATACCAGCCCAGGGCATCGCCCTGGGTTTATGCCACACAGAGAAACTAGCCCTGTAGGGGCGATCCATCGGGCAGCAGCGGACGCGTTTGGTCGCCCTTTCAGAACTTGGGCGATTATTATGTCGGGTTACCCAGAGCGTTGCCCCGGGCTGGTATGGGACCGGGCCTTTGGCCCTCGAAAAGCGTACTCTGGAGCTGGCTCGGGCATTGGCTTCGCCAAACAAGAGGTAGGGGAACCGGCGCTCACTCGGCGGGTTCATTGGACGGTGCCCTCCACGATGGCGATTTCCTCCGGCGTCAGGCCGTAGAGCGTGGCTACGGCAGCGTCGAGTTGGGTTTCGAGGATGAGGGGCTGCCTTCAACGGCGCTGACTTTCATCGGTTTTGTTCTCCCGAAGCGCGCGGAACTCTGATCCTTCCTTCCATCGCGGCCATCGCTCTCCTTGAGCAACCGCGTAACCCACCTCGAAGAGCAGTTGCAGGTCTTCAACGGCCCCCGACAGATCCCAATCGGATGTCATCTCATCCGACACCTTGTGGTAATCATCAGCCGTGTATGCCTCGCGACGTTTGAGTCCCCAGCCTTCGGGGCGTCCGATGTAATCCACGCCGGAGCCGGCATTGAGCGCAGGCACTCCAACCTTGGCGAACTCGAAATGGTCGGACCGAAAATAACTGCCCTTCTCGGGCTGGGCGTCTGGCCGGGCCGTCCGGCCCCGGCTGGCAGCATAGTGGGTGAGCGCGTCCTCGAGGTCGTTCTGTCCAAAGCCCACGATCTCGATGTCGCGCGTTTTTCCCCAGACATTGATGCTGTCCATGTTGATGTTCGCCAGAGTCCGCTCGACCGGATACAGCGGATGGGTTGCGTAATACTTTGCCCCCAACAGACCTTTCTCTTCCGCAGTGACCGCGAGAAACAGCACGGTTCTGCGCGGTGCCGGTTTCAATTTGATGAACGCTTCCGCCAATTCCAGGAGGCCGGCAGTTCCGGATGCATTGTCTTTGGCGCCATTGAAGATCTGGTCGCCATCCAGCTTCGAGTTGCGCCCGATGTGATCCCAATGCGCCGTGTAAATCACACACTCATCCTTCAGCTTTGGATCGGACCCGTCGATCTTTGCGATGACGTTCCGCGAAGCGATGGATCTCAGGGAATTATGAACGGTGAAGCTTGCTTTGGCGGCGAGTGATACGGGATGGAAGTCGCGCTTGACCGCCGCCGCTTTGAGCACTTCCAGGTTGCGCCCCGCCGCCGCGCAAAGCTGCCGGGACATCTCCCATGTCATCCAACCTTCGATCGGCACGCGGCGCAGGTTCCGGTCGGAAGCGCGAAGGTCCATGTTCTCCCGGCTGTTGCTTCCGACGACCACAAACCACGGGTAGCCTGCGGGACCAGTCTCATGGACGATGATGACTGCTGCCGCGCCCTTGGTCGTGGCGATTTCGTACTTGTAGGTCCATCGCCCGGAATAGGTCATCCCCCGCCCTCGGAAAACCTTCTCATCGAGCTTTGAAGAGTCGGCAGGATCAGGGACCGGAGGATCGTTGACGAGCATGAGAAGCGTTTTTCCACGGACATCCACATCCTTGTAATCGTCCCAGTCGTACTCGGGAGCAACAATCCCATGGCCGACAAACACCACGTCCGAATCCGCGACGCTGATCTCCGGCATCTGCCGGCGGGAGAGGATCACACAATCGCCCGGGAAACCGGGCGTGATCGGGCCACCACGAGTTTGAAAACTGATTGTCGGCTCGGTCGTCAAACCCATCAAAGGCACTTCCTGGATGTAGCTGCCATTCGGATTACCCGGCTTGAGCCCGATGCGCTGGAACTGGCTTGTCAGATAATTGACTGTGAGTTCCTCTCCGCGCGTGCCGGGAGATCTGCCCTCAAACTCATCGGATGACAGAACCCGGACATGGCCCGCCAGATCATTGGTGGTGATCGTGCGCAATGAAGTTGAAACATCGATGGCCGGCGGATTCCTGACGATGGCAGCCGCGTCCAAATCACGATCCGGCACGATGAGAAGCCCGAGCAGTATCGTGATTCCACATTTCTTCATCCAGCGATGCTTCATATCAATCCTTTCATATCCACGGCGGGGAAGTCTCATGCCCCATGGGATCTGCTTTCCAGCACAAATCAAACGGGCAGCAGCACGGTGAATGTGGTGCCTTTTCCGGGGCGCGACTTGACTCGTATCCTGCCCCGATGGGCTTCAATGACTTTTCGGACAATCGCCAGTCCCAGCCCCGTGCCGCGTGCTTTGCTGGTGCTCAACAGGGAGGTGAAGAGCCGGAGCTGCTGCTCTTCTGTCATGCCCTGCCCGGAGTCCGCGAAGTCAACAGCCACACCGGCTGACTCCGTCGTGGTGCCGCACTGCGGCTGAAAGCGGGTGGTGATCGTCAATCTTCCGCCGCCCGGCATCGCCTCAACCGCGTTGAGTATCAGATTCAGGAACACTTGTTCGAGCTGTGTGGCGTCCGCCTGCACGGCTGGCAGTGCTGGCTCGAGTTTCCGCTCGAACTTCACGCCCTGGCTGGCGAGCTTATGACGAACCAGCAATGCAAGGTCATCCACCAGCTTGTTCACCTGCACCGGCTCCATCCGCGGCTCATTCGTGCGGGCAAAGTCGAGCACCTGCTCCACGATCCTGTTCAAGTGCTCCATCTTCTCTCCGATGATCGCCGTGTCGCGAGACCGGGGATCGGTCTCGGAAAACTGCAGATTGAGCGAGTGAAACAACATCTTCATCACCGTGAGCGGATTGCGGATTTCATGGGCTACTTCGGCCGCGAGCAAACCGATCGCGGATAATTTCTCGCTCTGACGCAACTGGTCCTCGATCTGTACAATGCGCTCGTACAGGCGGGCCTTCTCGATGGTGATCGCGGACAAATCCGCCAGCGCAGAAAGAATGCGGATTTCCTCGTTCGAGAATTTGTGCGGGCGTCCGGTATAGACGCAGAGCACGCCGATCGCCTGGGAATTGAAGATGAGTGGAACACTCAACAGCGAGACGAGACCCCCATGCCGTGCGGCTTCGACATTTTGATAATGCGCGGACAACTGGATGTTTTCCAACTGCAGCGCCTTTTTGCGTTTCACCACCACTCCCGCAAAACTTTCATCAACGCTCAATCGATGCCTGGAGTCATATTTGAGATCGACACCGAAACAGGCCCTCAAATCAAGCCATTCACGGGATTCATCGAGCATCAGAAGCGAACACATCTTCGCATCCATCAGGCGGCAGGCCTCCCTTGTGATATCGGTGAGGGCGTCATCCACGCCGAGGGCGGAGTTGATCGTTTGTCCGACCGTGGCGAGTCCCTCGAAGAGCCGCGCTTTCAGGCGCAGTTGTTCATAGAGCCAGGTGTTGTGAATCACCCTTGCGGCCTGGACGGCGAGATCTTGAAGCAATTGCTCGTCATCAGCGCTGAAGGCGTCATTCCGGTCAGCATCCACGTTCAACACACCGCGAAGTTCGCCGTTCACTTCCAGCGGTACGGCCAGTTCAGAACGAATATGTTGTCGCACCTGGACATACCTCGGATCCGCGGTCACATTCCCCACCCTCGCGGGCTTGCCAAATTGCGCCACCCAGCCGGTGATGCCGTGGCCGACTCTCAATTTCAGCGCGGATGCATCCGCTGGCAATCCATGCGATGCCTCGATTTCCAGGAAGCCAGTCGTGGGATTGATCAACACGACCGACCCGCAGGTGGCGCGCATCAAGCGCACCGCCTCCCCCAGGATCAATTCAAGCGCCTGTTGCGGATCGAGAGATGAGTGAATCACCGAGCTGACCTCGTGCAGCAGTTTCAGCCTCTCGTATCGCGCGCGGAAGTCTGCCTCACCATTGTTCACGCGGCGGAATGTAGGTTCATCGATTGAAATGGGAAGACGGAAAGCGGCGGGATTCTGGCGTGATCGAGTGGTTCGAGCCTACCTGACGCGGCTGGTCAGCCAGAGGCCGACGCCGGCAAAAATTAGATTAGGCGACCAGGCGGCGATCCATGGAGGCGCGAACCGGCCTGTTCCAAGCGCCAGCCCCAGATTCAGGAGGATGAAGTAGGCGAAGCAGATGAAGATGCTGCTCGCCACCCCCACAAAAACGTTCCGTCGCCCCGAAGCCGCACCGAAGGGAACCGCGATCACCACCACCACCAGCGCCGTCCAAGGTGCCGCGAGCCGCCCATGGAACTGAGTGTCAAGCAGGGCGCGCGTCCGCTCGCTCGCATCGGGATGCAATCGCAGGTAATCCAAGATTTCGGCAATGGACAACTGCGCGCGCTTCGCCGCCTTGATGCTGCTGAGACGGCTGATCTTGATCTCGCTTTGAATTTGCTCCGGTGTTTCGGAGAACTCCGGAACCGCCAGCACGTTGGTATGCAGCGTGAGCGCCACAATGTTTGGATTAAAGCCGTTGCTCAATGCGCCACTGGCGGGATACGTCAGTTCCTGCACTCCCTGAAAGACCCAGATCGAGTCACGTCGCACGGCATTGCTCGCAATGAGCGTTCGCCTGGATTCGTCCGGAAGGGTCCATTCCACCTGGGGCCCGCGCATTTCAAATGTGTCCAGGTTGTAAGCCTTCATCGACCAGATCCGGCCGTCCCTCGCGTTGCGAAATGAAAGATTCGGATACCAGCGTTCCTTGATGCCGGCGGCGGGTTCCCCAGCCTTCCGCGCAAGCATTTCATCCGCCGCCTGGCTGGCGAGTGGGACCCAAAGTTCGTTCAAGGCAAGAAGCCCGAGACTCAGGATGAACCCAACACCAAGATACGGCACACACAGTCGGAAAAGGCTGACCCCGGCTGCGCGGATCGCTGTCAACTCGTGATGACGAGTGTGATTGGTCAGGGCGTAAAGGAGCGCAAGCAGCAGCGCAATCGGCGAAACCAGCACAAGAAACTCCGGAATTTTCAGTCCGTAATAGCGGACAATTCCCATGAACTCGACGCGTTGTTCCTGAAACCGGCTCAACTCCGAAAATAGGTCGAAGGAAATCCAAAAGATCAGGAAACCGCTGAGGCAATAGCACAGCGGCACGAGCAATTCTCGCAGGAGATAGCGATCCAAAAGGCGCATCGGGCAGCCACCCTAGCCGAAGCAGGTCGCTTGGGGAAGCGTGCTGCTCAAGAATGCGCTTTCAAGCAGACAGGTCGGTTCATTTTCGATTCTGGCAATCTTCCGTTGCCCGGCGCACTCTTGCGCCTGTCATACGTGGTGAGCAACGAGTGCAATTCCAAGACAGAGAAAACTGATCTGAGAGTCGGGCCGGATGAGTGTTTTCGTATGACCAACCGAATCGGGTGTAAGTGGAACTTCTCTGGCGGACTCATCGTCACAACGCTCACGGCTCTCCTTGTGATGAGTTCCTCATACCACAGTTGGGGGCAGAGCCTGCCCCCGGCAGACAGGGTTCCCGCAGACTCGGCCGCCACGGTCACCCGCGGAGGTGAGCTTGCCCGGATTTACTGTGCAAGCTGCCACCTGTTCCCTGAACCCTCGTTGCTCGACCGTAGGACGTGGCTCGATCAAACCCTCCTGCGAATGATGATTCGCGTCGGGCTCGCCCCGCAGCAAGTTGATCGGAATCCTGAAGCCGACTTGATCAAAGCGGCGCGTGTCATTCCCAATCCGCCAGCCATATCCGCCGAAGACTACAAATTGATCACGGCCTACTATGCGGCGACAGCGCCTGAAGAGGCTTTGCGGCAGGACAAACGAGCCCCGATCGAGATCGGGTTGAAGCGGTTCAAAACGGCGGTTCCCCGCTTCCGCTCAAGCCTTGCGGCAAGCACGATGATCAAGTTCAGCACCCCTGACCGGAAGATTTACCTTGGAGACGACGAAACCGGCTCGCTGCATGTTCTTGGTCTGGGCCATGATCAAGTGCAGTCCATTCCTCTCGGAAATGTTCCGGTCCAGATGAGTGAGCAGGCGGGTGGTGTTTATCTCACCATGATCGGGAGTTTCATGCCTTCCGAAAAACGGCAGGCCGCGCTGGCATTTCTGGAAAAGGGCCCGGACGGACTCAAACCGCCGCGCACTATTCTCAAAGATCTCCCTCGCACGACAGACATCCAGATGGCTGACCTGAACGGCGACGGGAAAACGGATCTGGTGCTCACGATGTTTGGCAATCTCACAGGTCGCCTTTCGTGGTTTGAAGGAAAGGGTGGTGATCAATTCGATGAACACGTCCTGATCGACAAGGCCGGCCCAGTCAAAGCGGAGATTCAGGACTTCAACAAGGACGGTCGCCCGGACATCGCGGTGCTCATGGCGCAGGAGCTTGAATCATTGCTCATCTTCAGCAACGAAGGGAAAGGGAAGTTCACGAACAACCTGGTCTTTCAAAAGCACCCGCTTTACGGGCATACTTACTTTGAAACGTTCGATTTCAATGGCGATGGTAAATTGGATTTTCTGGTCAGCAACGGCGACAACGGGGAATACGCCTCACCAGCCAAAAATTATCACGGCATCCGGGTTTATCAGAACATGGGCAACGGCGAGTTCAACGAGGTGTTCTTCATTCCACTCAATGGCGCTTTCAAAGCCGTCGCGCGCGACTTTGATGGTGACGGCGACCTGGACATCGCGGCGATTTCCTTCTTCCCGGATTACGACAAGTCACCGGAGGAAAGTTTTGTTTACCTGGAGAACAAGGGGAACAACCAGTTCACCGCCGGAACCTTCAAGGATCACCTTGCAGGCCGATGGCTCACGATGGATGTCGCGGATATCGATGGCGATGGAGACCTGGACATTCTCCTCGGCTCCCACATTCGCGGTCCCACCGATGTTCCAGAAAAGCTCATGGCGAATTGGGAGAAAGCGGGTCCTCCCTTTGTTCTGCTGCGGAACACGACCAAATAGATGCTTCGCTTGAAAGTGCTCACCAAGACTGTCATCGCGCTGATTCTGACACTACCCGCAATTACGGTGGCAGCAGAGAGTGACGCCACGGTGTTCTTCGAGACGCGAATTCGGCCCGTGCTTGTCGAGCGATGCTATTCCTGTCACAGCCACGGCAGCGAAAAGCTCAAGAGCAGTCTCTACCTCGATTCGCGCGAGGGGATGCTACGCGGCGGAGAATCCGGCCAGCCCGCGCTCGTTCCAGGAGACCCGGCCAATAGCCGCCTGATTGAGGCGATCCGGCAAACCAGCCCCGATCTGAAAATGCCGCCGAAGAACCGGCTGGCTGACTCGGTCATCGCCAACTTCGAATCGTGGGTGCGTTCTGGCGCTCCATTTCCCGAGAGCAAAGGGGTTCCGAGTTTGATCCAAGCTGCCGCCGCTACGAACCATTGGGCGTTTCGTCCGGTCTCAAATCCACTCCTCCCAGAAGTGAAGCGGACCTCGTGGCCGCAATCGGACATTGATCGATTTGTTCTCCGCAAGCTTGAGGAAAACGGTCTTGATCCTTCGCCATCGGCGGACCGGCGAACGTTGCTTCGACGCGCCGCTTATGATCTCACCGGACTTCCTCCTTCCGCGGAGGAAGTGGAAGCATTTGTCCGGAACAACTCGCCCAATGCGTTCGCCAGTGTCATTGATCGACTGCTGGCTTCGCCGCGCTACGGCGAGCGCTGGGGCCGCCACTGGCTGGACGTGGCGCGCTATGCGGACACCAAGGGCTACGTTTATTACTACGAAGAAAGCCGCTTCGTACATCCTCACCGCTACCGCGACTGGGTGATCCAGGCGTTCAATGAAGATCTCCCTTATGACCGATTTCTGCTCCTTCAGATCGCAGGCGATCAACTCGTGCCGGTGCATCGCGAGGCTGGAACCACGAACAGTGCCTCCACGATTTCCTGGCCCACGCCAGTCTTCGAGCCTTCGGTCGCGGCGCTCGGCTTCATCACTCTTGGCCGCCGTTTTCTGGACAATGCGCCCGACATCATCGACGACCAGATCGATGTCGTGATGCGGGGCACACAGTCGCTCACCGTTGGCTGCGCCCGCTGCCATGACCACAAATTTGATCCTATTCCTACACACGATTACTACTCGCTCTATGGAGTCTTCCAAGGTTCGGCTGAAAGGATTGTGAGCCTTGAACGTCCACCCGCGTCCGACGAACTGATCCCGTTCGCACGTGCCCGATCATACCTGGACTTCGAGCGCGGCCTGCGTGAACGGACTCAAAAGCTGGAATCCCAGTTCACCAACGCCTGCCAGCAAGTGGCCGATCGCCTTCGCGGGCGCGTGAAGGATTATCTGATCGCCGTGCTCGATGTTGCGAAACTGCCAAGCGATGCCAACGTCCGCCCGCAACCCGAAGACGTGAATCCCTTCAATGTGCGGCAATGGGAACATTACCTCTTGGCACACAGGCAAACGAACGATCCCATCTTCGGCCCATGGCACGCGTTCGCGGCGCTTTCGGCAACGAACTTCCCTCAAGCTGCCGCACGCCTATCCGAGGAGCTCGCCGCGAACTCGAACCATTTGTGGAATCAGCACGTGGCTCGACTCTTCACCAACTCGCCCGCAACGATGACAGAAGTCGCGACGCGTTACGGCGATCTGCTTGCCCGTGTTCATCGCGCGTGGCAGTCCGCCCTCACCAACACCATCACCGCCAAACCGCCAGCCCACCTACCTGATCCTGCTGAAGAAGTGCTGCGACAGGTTCTCTACGGAGCGGATGCGCCTGTGCTTGTGCCGCGCGGCTCAGTCATTGAACTCGATGTTCACCTTTACTTCGACGATCCGAACCGTGTTGCACTGGCGAATCAGCAGATGGCGATCGAGCAGTGGCTGATCACTTCAACCGGCGCGCCGCCGCACTCGGTCATCCTGGAAGATCGACCCAAACAGACGGACCCGGTGGTGTTCCGAAGAGGCGATCCGCTCAAGCCCGGCGCAACAGTGGCGAGACAATTTCTGGAAGTCATCGCGGGCACCGCGCGGAAACCCTTCGCCAAAGGCAGCGGTCGGCTTGAACTGGCTCAGGCCATTGCCAGCCCGGACAACCCGTTGACGGCCCGCGTCATGGTCAATCGCATTTGGGCACATCATTTCGGCCAGGGGCTGGTACGCACGCCAGGTGATTTTGGAACCCGCAGCGATGCGCCAAGTCACCCCGAACTGCTCGACTGGCTGGCGCGTCGCTTCATGGAGGAAAAGTGGTCCATCAAGAAACTGCACCGCCTCATCATGCTATCGAGTGCGTATCAGCAGAGCAGTGATGGCGCAGCCAACAAAACCGCGCCGCGTGCGTTGGAACTCGATCCTGAAAATCGATGGCTCTGGCGCTTCAATCGACAGCGGCTTGAATTCGAGGCGCTGCGCGACTCCTTGCTCGCCGTTTCAGGTGGTTTGGACCTGACCGCGGGTGGACCGGCGGTGGATCTCAGCCTGAAGCCGTACAGTCGCCGTCGGACAGTGTATGGAAAAATTGACCGCAAGTTTCTTCCCTCCATGTTCCGCACCTTCGACTTCGCGAATCCCGACATGCACGCTCCGCAGCGGTTCGCCACCTCAGTGCCACAGCAGG
The DNA here is from genome assembly GCA_005777315.1 of Verrucomicrobiales bacterium. Classification (GTDB taxonomy): domain Bacteria; phylum Verrucomicrobiota; class Verrucomicrobiia; order Limisphaerales; family F1-12-MAGs170; genus F1-120-MAGs170. The sequence continues at coordinate 1,349 of SXMN01000324.1, read as the reverse complement.
CGCTTTTCCTGATCAATCACCCGTTCATTCACGAACGCGCCCACGCGCTGGCGGGCGAAGCAAATCCTCGCGAAGCAGCGGCGATCGACGCGCAAATCCGGCGCTTGTATCGCCTCGCCCTGCAACGACCGCCGACCGCCACCGAACTCAGGGACTCCCAACAATTCATCGAAACCGCTCGCGAGGACTCGTCTTCGCTCAAGGAGACTGTTTCATCTCCGGATGGGAATTCCGTCAAACCTGTTTCCATGACGGAATGGGAACAACTGGCGCAAGTGCTCCTGCTCTCGAACGAGTTCCTGTTCATCGATTAACTCGTTCGCAATTGCTTCACTGTGCCTTGGCCCCGTCACGCAGACTCGAAGTCCTCTCCTGCATCCAAAGAATGTCCGGATTGTTCGGAGAAGAACGCGCGGTAATGTTGCCATTGTACTTCACCGGCAGCTTCGTCCTCGCATCAAGCCATCGCTTGATTTCACCGTGGCCGTCGGCGAAGGAAAAGCCGCAGGCCCCGTTGTGGTAACTGGCCGGAAAATCGATGAACTGCGCCGCCTTGCCGCGAGTGTCGCACTTCACCGCCATGTCGCCATTGTTGATGCTGTCCGGATGTTCGTCCACGAACACCCAGAGCTGGCTCGGCGGAGGATCAATGAGGTCGGTGCGTTTCTTGTACATTCGGTACGGTGGCGAACCCAGCCATGAGCGGTTGAAATTGTCCGGCTGGAGATCATCACCGAGAGCCACGTTCATCGCCACACTGCGAACTCGCGCCACACGCTTGCCGCCGACCTTTACCGCGCTCTGATCGGCAGGACATTTGTAAATGCCGGATGATTGCGTGTAAGGCGCAAGCGTGGCCAGCTTGGGATCCATCAAGTAACGCAGGTTTGTATTTTCAGGGGTGGCTCCATTGAAGTCCATCCAGCCGGAAACCCACGAGATGGCGGCGGACAACTTCTCGTTGTTGTCGTCCGCGTAGAGCCACCACGCCAGCGTCAATTGCTTGCTGTTGCTGAGGCAAAGAATCCCATGCGCCTTCTGCTTCGCCTTACCGAGCGCCGGCAGGAGCATTCCCGCCAGAATCGCGATGATCGCAATGACGACAAGCAGTTCGATGAGGGTAAAGCCTCTCTGACGGTTGATGAGGGGACCATCAGCAAGGAGCCGTGGTTGTTGGGATCGTTTCATATTTTGGCACGTGTTAAAAATGTCGCGGTAGGGACGCCGGTTGCCCGGCGCCCCCCGCACAGATCCCGGCGGGCGGTTTTCCCGCACCGGGCTCTTCAGATCAACTCGCTCTCGCATGGGCCAGAGGGGACTTCGGGGGGAACAGGAATCCCATGATTCGC
>SXMN01000323.1 GCA_005777315.1 Verrucomicrobiales bacterium | reverse complement strand
TCCGGCAAAGAACACCTCATGCTCATCGGCGCGTGTCTGGCCCCAGAGATAGCGCCATTCCCAGCCGCGCAGGTCCTCCTGGCCGGGCTGGGGCCGTTGACGATCCAACAGGATTCGGGCGCGTCCGAGGTTGTTCGCCGCCAGCGCCTGCTGGGCCAGGTTGATTTCGGAGTTGTAGGCGGTGCGGCGGGCGGCTAGCGCCTGGGCTTCCGCCTGCTCACGCAAACGGATTTGGCCCGCCTCCGCGACGCGGGCTTTCTGTTCGCTGGCCTGTGCTTCTTGACGGGATACGTCCGCTTGAATCTTGGATCGAGTGGCTCGCACTGCCTGCCAGGTGCTGACGATGGCCCCGACGACCAGCGCGAGCGCCACGGCAGCGGCGGCAATGAACGCGAGTTTGTTCCGTTGCCACGCTTTCTGAATTTTGTAGGCCGTGCTCGGCGGACGGGCGACGACTGGTTCGTGGGCCAGATGGCGCTGAATATCCATCGCCAGCCCGTTGGCCGTGTCGTAACGGCGCGTCCGGTCCTTCTCCAGACACTTCATCACGATCCAATCCAGGTCGCCGCGGAGTTGGTGACTGAGGTGCGCCGGGTCGGTATGGCGCCGCTGCGCGGTCGAGGTGAGGTCGGCGCCCAGCAAGGTTTTGAGTTTCGTCGAGGGCCTTGGTGCCTCCTTCTCGCGGATGATTTTCCGAAGCGCATCCAGACCACCCTTCATCATCTCCTTCGGATCAAACGGCGTCTGCCCGACCATCAGTTCGTAAAGAAGCACGCCCAGGCTGTAAACGTCCGCCCGCGTGTCAATATCCAGCCCGCTCATCTCCGCCTGCTCGGGGCTGATGTAGGCCGGCGTGCCGATGAACTGATGGACTTGCGTGAACACCGTCTTGTCCGTCAGTTCCTGCTGCGTGGCCTTGGCGATGCCGAAGTCGATCACCTTGGGCACCGGTACGCCGTCGTGCAGGGTGACGAGGACGTTCGACGGTTTGATGTCGCGATGGATGACACCCTTCTGATGCGCGTGCTGGATCGCCTGACAAACCTTGATGAAGAGATCGAGCCGCTCCTTCGTGGAGAGTTGATTCTGATCGCAATACTCGGTGATCTTGATCCCGCGCACCAGTTCCATCACGAAGTAGGGGCGGCCGGTCTCGGTCACGTCCGCATCGAAGATCTTGGCGATGTTCGGATGATCCATCATGGCCAACGCCTGGCGCTCGGCCTCGAAGCGGGCCACGATTTGGCGGCTATCCATGCCCAGCTTGACGATCTTGAGGGCGACGCGGCGCTTAACCGGCTCGCGCTGGTCGGCCATCCAGACTTCTCCAAAGCCGCCTTCCCCGATTTTCTCCAGCAGCTTGTAGCGACCAAGCATTTGCGCGGTGGCTTCGGCCAGATACGGATCGAGTTTGATGGTAGGCCGCCCTTCCTCCAGGGCGGGTCCATCCAGAAGGCTGTCATTGGAATAGTGTTCCTTCAGCAGTTCATCGACCTTGCGCCGGAGCGTGACGTCCCAGCCACAGGCTCCCTGAAGATATGCCGCGCGCGCGTCGGCGCTGGTGATCTCGATGGCTTCGAAGAAAATCTCTCGTTCAGTCATATCATTCCGGCTTCGATCGGGATCTGATTGCCCCGTCGTATCTCAAAGGCGAGTTTCGAGTGGAAAACACGCCACGGAAATTGAGAATATTTTTGAATCGAACTATTTCACCAAAACTACCCCGATCAGGTGGAAAGCGAAGCCCGGATCGTTCGTTTCAGCCAGGCAGGCGCAAAGGCCCAGTGTCGATCCACCGTGCGGGGTGCCAGGTCGAGCGCCGTGGCAATTTCCGGCACGGTCATGCCGACGAAGTAGCGCATCCGCACCACTTCCGCCGCTTCGGGATCCTCGCCTTCCAGATTACCGCCATGCTTGACGCGCTGCTTGCGCCGAGCGTTGTCGATGAGGATCTGCTGCATCGCGCTGGCGGCGGCCTTGAAGAAATGGGGGCGGTTGGAGAAGTGTTCGCCTCCCTCCCCGGCGATCTTCAACCAGGCCTCATGCACGAGCGCGGTGGGCTGCAAGGTCTGGCCGGGTTTCTCCTGCGCCATCTTCGCGGCTGCGACCTTGCGCAATTCGTCATAGACCAGCGGGAGCAACTGGTGTGCGGCTTTCGGATCGCCCGCATCGATGGCATTGAGCAATTGGGTCACGTCGGACACGGCTCGGAGCGTAAGCGCGAGGGGAGAGAAAGCCAGCCCGTGTGTTTCGCCCGCCGGGGTTGTGATCGCCGTGCCCCTCTCCTCCATGTTGCTAAATCAAGGAAGGTAGAAATCGGTGCGTTAACCACGCGTTGGCGCGAAGGAGGATGGGCTGTCACTCCAACGCTCGCAGCAGTCGAGTAAACCGCGAAAGCTCCGAACTTCGTCTGCGTGAATCACGAGACCGCCGGAAAGTGTGGTGGTGAACTGGGGCCGAACCTCTTCTCGTACCGCGACATCTCGCCAGTCGCAAAGCCTGACGCGGCAAGCGCTGGCGAGGTCGTGGCGAAGATGCAAAGCAGGGGCATCAACCCCAATCACAGTGCCGCACGAAGAGGTGGGACAAAATCGTTGAGTGCAAAATGCTTTTGCCCGCCATCATTCTGCCGGAAGCCGCTCCGGTGCGGATTCCATGCTTCCTGCGTCTTCATAATTGCTCGTTGATCAAGGACGCCAACGCTCAACTTGAGCGCAACTCTGAGTTCGAGCCGCCGTCAGCCTTCCGGGTCGTCAAGGATCATGCGCAGCCGCCTGGCCAATGCATCCGGCAGGCGCGGCAGCCAGCTTTCATCCACCAATCCTACGCCAGCCAGATCCCGCAAGTGCATCCGGTCCTTGTCGCGAAAGGACGTGAGTTTCATCCACAACAAGTCCGCCAGTGGGACCAGTTCGAACCCATCGGCTGATTCGGTGCGGCCAAGATCCGGTGTTGGCTCGATGGCGTCGGGCACCGGACGTTCTCCAGCCCAGAGAATGTGAACAGCGTCGCGCACCTTGGCATCCGGACCATCGAGGAAGACATCCAATGCCCCTGCTTTTCCCAAAGAAGCAACACGGCGATAGACGAAGCCTGCCGCCTCCAGCACGGCTTTCGCACGTTCAAAGTCTGATCGACGAAGCAGAATGTCCACGTCCCTGGTGTTGCGCACGGCCGCCGTGTCCACGCGCGACACCCAGGCTGCCACCGCGTTGCCCCCAACCACGGCGTAGGAAACCCCTGCCTCGCGCAGGGCTTTCGCGGTCCGTTCGAGCCTGCGGCGGACATTCTCAATGCTTTGTTCCATGCGCTTCCAGGAAACGGGTGCCAACACGGTCGCCGTCATGGATCGAATCCTGTCACAAGAGACGAGGATGGCAAAGATGGAACTTCACTTCAGCCGACATCGCCACAGCTCCGCGTTTGAGCCGAAATACACTGCGTCATCCACGAATGCGAAGCCGCAACGGATCGGCACCGGTGCCTCCCAAGTTTCGCTGATCTCCTCCCGCTTCGGATCGACGAGATAGACGGCCTTGCCCGTCAGCCCGATCAACTTCCCGCTCGAGTGGAGGCCGAGTGAGATTTCGAGTTGAGCGCCTGGCAGCATCACGGTCTTTGTGACGCGTCGGCTGTCGGGATCGAAAACGAAAAGCTTGTCGCCAACGGTGGTGAAAACTTTGCCATCCACGGCCACCGTCGCCGGGAAGTTGCGGGCGCCAGGTGCGAGGACGGCGTCATACACCTTCTGTTTCTTCTTCGGATCAAAAGCGAAGAACTTCGCCTCATGCTCGGCGGGACGGGTGCCGCCGCCGCCGTGGTTACCACTGCCGCCGAAGATCAGTCCGCTCTTCGGCTCGTACGCCAACGAGACGATGCTTTGATTCGTCACGACGTGACGGTAGTTCTCTACGGTTTTGTTTTGTCTTGGATCCCACACGCCGATGGCGCCCCCGAGTTCCCCGTAGGGTGGTTCGCTCCCGACATAGATCAAGCCATCCGGGCCGTGGATCATCGCGCGCGGACGCAGGTGGCCGTCGCCTACGCCGCCGAATGAGACTGGATTCGAGTCTGCCGTCATGCCGAACTTCCAGTATGCGCGTGCTGGATCGTAACGGTTCATGATCGCGCCGCCATAGTAGCAGAGGTAAAGCTTCCCCTCGCTTTCAAGCATCGAATACACCTCGCCGCCCGGCATGTTCCCGAGATGCTCGCTGCGGTTCGCCGCCGGATTGTATCGGAACACCTCGAGCGGCATCGCCGTGCTGCCATAAACGCAGTTTGACGGTCCCACACCGACCATGAAGATGTGATCGCCATTGCCGGCATACTTGAACGTGCGTTCAACAGTCTTGCCGGTCTTCGGATCGAGCAGCGTGAAACGCCCGCGTTCAAATGAGGAAACCACACAGCCATCGCGCAGCTTCATCTGCGGCCGTTCCGGAGCGGACTGCACGAGAACTGGTGTCTCGTCATCGAGCCGCATCAAGCTGGTTCCGAATTCGGCATAGACATTTCCATCGTTGCGCTTCGAAACGCCCACGGTCGTCCAGCCTTTCGCCCCTTCCAAACCCGGTGGCATCAGGCTCCGGTGCTGCCTGGTCGCGGGATCGAACACAACCAGATCACCCACGGCGGTCCCGATGCCGACATAGACTTTGCCATTCGGACCGACCGCGACACTGCGCGAATACATCTCGGTCGGGTGCATGCGGCCAAGGTCTTCCATTGCGCCTGTCCTGGGATCGAAGCTGACGAGCTTTGCCTGCGGATACGTGCAGGCGTAGAGCTTGCCGTCTTTTCCGAGATCGTATTGCCAAAGGTAGCTCTCCGTCGGGGACGGTTTGCCTACGACTTCAATACCCTTGTCCGGCAGCTTCGGATCGAAGCGCAGGATCAATCCACCATCCCAGGTGCCCAGATAAATCTTCTCGTCCGGCCCGGTGATGAATGCCCACGCTCCGGGACCTTCTGGCGCGTTGAACTGATGCGCCTCACCTGTGTCGGGATCCACCTGCACGAGGAAGAGTTTTCCGCTGATCTGGTTGAAATTGAAGTATAGCGCCTCTCCACCGCGCCCGTTCGGGCCGATGATGCAGCCCATCAATCCACCAACACGCACGGGGATGCCGAGCTTTTCAAATGTGCCGGCATGAATGCGCTCAACCGCGAACAGGCCGAGAGAAGTCACGGCGCATACTACGAATACCCGCCAGATTGAATTCATGGATTGCCGGAATGGTGATCCAGGAGACGGGGCGGGCCAAGCTTGAATCATCGTTTCGGACGCCATCAAATCGGCGGGCGATTCGGGTTGAACTTGTGGTCCGGGTTCATGCGTTGTTGAAGCGCCGAGTCGGCAGCGCCACCCAGTTGCTCCCAATAAAGCTGTTTGAAAGGATTTACTTCCGGACCGCGGACCCATTCACTGGCGAGGGCCGGAGGCAGCACTTCAATCCACCACCGCTCGTAAGCTGAACGCAGCCTTGCGGTTTCCTTTGGATGCAATGTCATGACGTTTGTCGTCTCGCCCGGATCGGCCTGGATGTCGTAAAGCTCCTCGTTGTTGACCAGACGAAACCGCGCATTGCGCACGGAGCACACCTTGAACTTACGAGCTTCAGCCTGACCGGATTCCCAACGTCCGAAATGCGTGAAGAGCATGCGATCCGGCCATCGGGCGTTGGGATTCATCAACAAGGGTAACAGGCTTCGGCCCTCCCAATCGCGGCGGACCTGACGCGGAATTTTCCCGCCAGACAACTCCACAAGCGTTGGGAACACATCCAGATGGGCGGTCAAGCGGTTCACATCCACGCCTTCCGGAAATCTGCCGGGCCAGCTCCAGAAGGCGGGCACACGGGTGCCACCCTGATACGCCGTTCCCTTCATGCCCCTCATGCCGCCATTGAAGATTCCCGCGACCGAGTGGCCGTTGTCGGTCATGAAGATCACCAGTGTTTCCCGCTCAAGTTCCCACTCGCGCAACCGATCCAGCAGCCGGCCCAATGCGGCGTCGAAGTGGGCGATCATCGCATAATAGCGGACGACATTCGTGGACAGTCCGCGATTGAGATATGGCGCCTCCCACTCGGAACCGGGGCTGATGAACGGATCATGTGGAGCATTTGGAGTAATGTAGGCGAAGAAAGGCCGTTCGTTGCGGCGGCAATTGTCTATCCAGCGCGACGCCTGGTCGATGAAGACATCCGTGCAGTAACCTTGCGTGTGGATGAACCTCCCATTGTGACGGATCACCGGATCCCGATAAGAGTTGCCGGGCGCATCGCCACAACTGCCGGGATATGTCTGACCAATGCCGCCGCCGCCATGAATGAAAACCTCGTCAAAGCCGCGCCGGCCTGGTTGATACGGTTCCTCATCGCCAAGATGCCATTTCCCAAAAATGCCAGTTGTGTATCCCGCCGACTTCAATGCTTGCGGGAGTGTCGTCGCGGAAAGGCTGAGGCGTTCGCGCTCGAAGATGGTGTGCGTGACGCCGGACCGGAATTCGTGACGCCCGGTCAACAGAGCCGCTCGCGTGGGAGCGCATGTCGGACTGACGTGAAAGTCCGTGAACCGGACGCTGCGTGCGTGGAGCCGGTCCAGATTGGGTGTTCTCAAAATGGGATTCCCATGGCAGCTCATTTCGCCGTAGCCCTGATCGTCGGTCATCACGAGGAGGATGTTGGGCCGCCGGGTGTCTGCTGCGTGACCGAATAACGAAACGCCCAGAAGGCTTAGAAAGAGAAGCTGACGGGTGAATACAAATCTCATGTGCGGGATGGTATGAAGCCGCGAAATTTTTGAGAAGATCTTCACGGCGTTCGCAACAATCAGCCGCTGGCTATTGCGGTTCAATCTTGGAATCTCCATCGAAAGGTGAGAATTCGGTGGAACTACGCCAGAATCTCAAGCCAGCGTGCAGGGGACGAGCACCGCTTCGTCGTTAAACATGAAAGTAAAGCCGCCCGTAGCGAATCGTGGCACATCCGCAATCGTGGCCTGACCTTCGGGCGATGCGATGATTGTTTCGAGGTCGGCGCGAGTGTCAGCGTAGAGGCCAACGATCATGTAGTAAGGTGGCGGTTCACCAGCTACTGCCGACTGGCACTTGCCGATGGTCCAACCCTTGAGTCCCTTCATCTTTCTCGCGATGGGGATGTGAACTTCATGGTAGTAGCGGTCGAACCCTGCCGCGTCTTTCGGGTGGCCATAGAGGACGGTGAGTCTGCACATGGGATTCCTTTTGGTTATTGGTTAAGAGTTTTTACGATCATCCTGAAAAGGCTGCCGAAAGACCAGCGTTCTGCACCGCTGTTGATGGTCGGGCCAGCGACCGTCGCAGTCTGAAGAACGGTTACCTCGTGAGTATTCTCGGAAGACACGGCCTCACGGAGCTTTCGGAAACAGATAATCTCAGGAGCGTCCGGCCTCGATGGACGCCAGGATTGCTCGTGCAGCGGCTGCTGGATCCGCGGCGGAGTAGATCGGGCGTCCGATCACGAGCCAGGAAGCGCCGGCGGCCAGAGCTTCGGAAGCGCTCAAAGTTCTTTTTTGGTCATTGGCGGCATCGGTGGAAGCTCGAATGCCGGGAGTCACGAGTTGCATTTCAGCCGGGATGAAACGGCGGAGCGTGGCCACCTCCAGCGGCGAGCAAACCAGACCTCTTAATCCAGCCTCCACCGCGAGCCGCGCCAGCCGTTCGACTTGCTCCACTGTTTTGGAGGCGATCCCTATTTCCGACAGGTTTTGGTCATCGAAACTTGTCAGCACGGTCACGCCAAGCACCAGAGGAGGTATTCGCCCGAGTTTCCTGGCTGTTTCCTGCGCCGCCTGCTCGGCGGCCTTCAGCATGGAGGTTCCGCCGCTCGTGTGGACCGTCAACATTTGAACGTCCAGTTGCACTGCGGAAGCCACTGCTTTGGCCACCGTGTTTTCGATGTCATGAAATTTGAGATCCAGGAACACCGATTCGCCCATGCTTCGAATTTGGCGGACGATTTCAGGACCGGCGATTGTGAAGAGTTCGCTGCCAATTTTGAAGGCGCCCACGGCGCCTTTGAGCTGGTCCGCCAGCCGGAGCGCCTGATCGGGCGAAGGCACATCCAGGGCGACTATCACGGGATTTCTCTGCATCGGGGCGATTTCTATCCACTTGAGTTGTCATGGTCACGAGGAATCTACCATGAGCGGATCACGAGCGGATCAAAGGTTGAGTTCAACCTTGACGTGACTTTGGTGGCATCCGAACAATCCCGCGCATGACGTCCCTGCAGTCGCTCGATTTCCTGCATCGCCTGGGCGGCCCCATCATCGTCACCAATCTCGAAGGGCTGATTCTTCACTGGAGCCCCGCCGCGGAGGAGGCGCTTGGTTTTTCCGGCGACGAGATGAAGCTTCGCAACTGGTGGGAGCATCTTCCGCCCGCAACCCGGGAGCAGATCAAGTCCGCCCTCGCAGGTCCAAAACCCGATGCCACCTTCGCGGGCACTTGTGCCATCAAGAACAAGGCTGGATCCATCGTGAACCTCGTGTTGCACGTTTCTCCCTTGAACGGCGAGGGACGGCAACCCCAGGCGCTGCTGACCATGTTTCACCTGGCAGAGTGCGGTCTGCACGATGGTGGACGATCAGCCGCATTGCCCGAATCCTCGCAAACAGAGCAGTCGAGGGAAGCGGTTTATCAAGCGCGCAAGACGCAGGCGATCGGTGCCCTGGCAGGCGGATTGGCGCATGATTTTAACAACATTCTGACGGCGATCCTGTCCTACCTGGATCTTGTGCTTCTTGCCCCCGAGCTGCCCGCTTCAATGCATCCCGACGTTGTGCATGCCAAAACCAGCGCCGTCCGCGCCGCTGAACTGGTGAGCCGGCTTCTGAGTTTCAGCCGGCAGGCGCGTCCGAATCTGCTGCCTCTCCGCCTGGGGCCGCTCTTCGACGAGGTTTTCGTGACGCTCCGTCGCAGCATTGATTCCAGGATTCAGATCCGGCCACCTGAAATCTCCCCTGACATTTGGACGGTGAATGGAGATGCGAGCCAGTTGATGCAGTTGTTAACCAATCTGTGCCTCAACGCGCGGGATGCCATGCCCAATGGCGGCACTCTTTTCTTTGAGCTGGCAAACGTCACATTCCCGCCCGACTGCCCCTCGCCGAAGCGTCCGGGCGATTTCGTGAAGCTGACGGTCGGCGATACCGGCAAGGGGATTTCAGCCCAGGTTCTCAACCGTCTTTTCGAGGCATATTTCACCACAAAGGAATTCGGAAAGGGAACCGGGCTGGGGCTTGCCATTGTGAACAGCATAGCCACCGAGCATGGCGGCTGGATGGAAGTGGAAAGCGAGGCGGGCAAAGGCAGCCGATTCCACGCGCATTTTCCGCGCTCCCACGACACCAGCCAGCCAAGCGAGGAAGCGTCCCGTGAAGCGCTCACCGCGAACAACACTTCGCTCGAAGGCAAGGAAACGATCCTGATCGCGGATGATGAGGAAATGGTGCGCCTCGTTGCCCGGGCCGTGCTGGGCTACCGGGGTTATACTATTGCGGAAGCCGTCGATGGAGAAGAAGCCCTCCAGAAATTCTCAGATGCGCAGGGGCGGATTGATCTCGTGTTGCTGGATTTGCACATGCCGAAGCTGGATGGTTGGGAGACATTGGCGCGCTTGCAGACGGTGAGCCCGCAAACTCCTGTGATTGTTTTGAGCGGGGGTTCCACCGACGAATTCGCGGAGAAAATTGAAAGCCTTGGTGCCGCCGGACTGATGCAAAAACCATTCGATAATCTGGACCTGCTCCGTGAAGTCCGGCGGACCCTGGACAGCGCGCGCCAGAGGAAAGGATCGACTTGAGCCGGAGGAGCACGCCGGTGTCCGGATCGTTCCCTTCATCACTCTCGAAACCGTGAAGTGGTGGAGCAGGAGAGGGATCGGGTTCAGACGACCGTGCGCAGCCGGCTTGAAGAGGGGCGATGGTTGAATGATGGAGACCGGAGATTTGCCGTATGAAAAAACCCCGAATTTTGGTGATCGAAGACGACGACCTCCAATATGAAATTTATGAGGATGCGCTGGCACCATACGACCTGGACCGAGTGAAAACGGGCAGCAAGGCCCTGGCGAGCCTCGCGCAGGTCCAGCCTGACCTGATCATCCTCGATCATGTGCTGGACAGGGGCGAACTGGGTCTGGATTTCCTGCCTGAGATCAAGGAGGCACTTCCGCATATTCCCATTGTCATCGTCTCGGGGGCGCTGGAGGTTCATCAACAGATGGAGGCGCTCCAAGGCCCACGCCGCGCCCATTATTGCATCACCAAGCCGGTGGATGTGACCGACTTGATCCACACAGTTGAAACGGCGCTCAAGGAATGCGGGGAAACAGAAGTGGTGCGTCAGTTCGAGTCTCTCGAAAGGTACAAGCGCGTGGATGCCGAATTGCTCTTCAGCCGTTCGACAGACCGATTGAGCCGGCAGACTGAGATCCGCAGGATGGTGGCGGACTCGACCGAACGCCCGAACGTCTCGGCATTGGCGCGCGAGTTTCGAGTGGCTCGGCGAACGATCATTCGCGACCTGCAGGAGCTCATCCGCCGGGGCGAACTCAGACCGGAGATTTATCCCAAATGGGAGACCGCTGATGAGGATGAGGAGAGCGCTTGATTTCGAGCCATGACCCTCGACACCATTCAAGCCGCCGAACTGGATCCAATCATCCATTTTCAGAGTCTGCCACTGCCTTTGTGGCTGATGCAGTCATTCTCCAATCTCGGTCCGTCCAAGTATCTTCTGGGGGCCATTGGGATCATTTATCTTTGCTGGAGCACTCGACTGGGAGCACGGCTGGCGGTGGCCTACTTTACCAGCCAGGCGATATCCTCCTGTGCCAAGCTGGCATTTCACGCGCCTCGCCCGTTCTGGGTTGATTCCCGGATTAATGGATTCGAGCCGGATCTGACCAGCTACGGTTTTCCATCGGGACACGCCATGGTTGGAGCGACCATTTGGCTGCTTGCGGCGCTGTTCGTCCGGCGTTTGTGGTTTTGGGGAGTGGCTCTGACGGCAATAATGTTGATTTGCGTCTCCCGAGTCTGGCTTGGATCTCACTTCATCAGCGATGTGGTCGGCGGCGCGCTCCTGGCAGCCGTGTTCGTGCCATGCTTTTCAAAGGTGGAAAGCGCTGGAGCGGACAGGTGGTCCCGATGGACGATCCTCGAAAAATGTTTGGTCGTAATTGCTCTGAGTTTGAGCGTGTTCACCCTCAACATGGTGGCGCGGAGTCTTGTGTCGAGCATTCCAGATCCAGCCGAATGGGCGGCCTACGCAATCAAAGGCAGGAGTCTTCGATCCTCGTCCTCATGCGCCGGTGCAATTCTCGGAATGGGGCTTGGACTGGTCATGTCGGATCGAGCGCCGAAATTCAATCCCATTGGTCCGATCTGGCAGGGGGCGCTCCGACTGGCGGTGGTTGGCGTGGGTGCGTTGCTTTACTGGCTTCGTCCACGCGGCTTCTTGAAATCTCTGCCGGAGGAGCTGGCTTCGGTGATTGTGTTTGTCGCGCTGGCGTTCGCGGCGTTGGCATTTTTCTTTGCGTTGCCTCAATTATTTCTTCGGGTCGGCCTGGCGGAAAAAGTGGAGAAGTTCGGGAGTTCCGGTGTCTCGTCCTGATCAATCCCGCCCAGACTCAGAAATCCTGACCACATGAACTAATGTGCCCCCGCGAATTCAAAGCGACCGCGAATTGGGGAACGAATCCTAAAAACGGCTGTCCAAATCAACTGCTGTTTTCAGGATAAACGCCAAAAGCCAGCCGACACAGATTCGGCTGGCTTTGAAATTGGGTGAAAAGTGTTCGCTGCCGGACTGCTTGAAACCTACTTTGTCGCGGCAAGCCTGATCGTGAGGCGGGACTTCTTTCGGTTAACCGTGGCCTTGTGGACAACCCCGGTCTTGGCGGCCTTGTCGAAAGCAGAAGCGACGTTACGAAGCGCCTTTGCAGCGTCATCTTTCTTTCCCGCAGCCACGAGGCCGAGAAAGCTCTTTTCCAATGTTTTCAAACGCGCCTTGACGCTGTTGTTTCGCACGTGTTTGCGGGCGCTATTGCGTGCCCGACGTTCTGCTGACTTCGTATTCGGCATATTGTTTTCCGTTTAGAGGCGGCAACCGTAGCCAAATACCGTCGCTTGTCAACGGCTGGTTCGGCAGTCTTCCGGTGCATTCAGGAGAAGAGCCAGGTGGCTCCAGACGGCTCCTTCCACTTGTTCCACCGAACCTGTGGCATCGATCAACTTCACCCTGCCCGGTTCCAAGCGGGCTACGGACTTGTAGCCTGTCTCCACACGCTCGAAAAACGCCCGGTCAGCTTCTTCAAAACGGTCCCGGATCACGGGTTTGCCTTCCTCCCGGGTTCGCCGCCGCCCTTCGCTCACTTCAACCGGCACGGACAGGAACAGAGTCAAGTCCGGACGTGTTTCGCCGACAGCGAAGTCGATCACTCTGCGAATGAACTCGGTATCCAATCCTCGGCCGTATCCCTGATATGCAAGGGTCGAGTCGAAAAAACGGTCGCAAAGGACGATCTCACCAAGTGACAGCGCCGGTCGGATCACTTCCCGGACGAGCTGCGCACGGCTGGCGTTCATCAGCAGAAGCTCCGCCTCAGGAGTCATCGCCTGATTATGAATGCTGTGCTTGAGAGTGTGGCGGATTTCCTCGCCGATGGGGGTGCCTCCCGGTTCACGCAAGGTTTTGCACACACGTCCGAGCTTGCGCAGTCGCGTGGCGAGAAGCTGAATTTGAGTGGTCTTGCCACCTCCTTCCGTTCCTTCAAACGTGATGAACAAGCCGTGCGCCATGGTTGAGAACTAGCGTGTGATACCCTTTCAAATCGCCGATGACGAGGAGAAAGCCTTCCCGTGGGCTGGGAGCGGGCCCATGGGAATACTGCGCGGCGTGCAAAGGCGCCGTCCCCCGCCATTCGATGTCAGCGCGGAGGCAGTTTCTTTTCGATCCGCACTTTTTCGAGAACGGAGAACCTGGGCAGCCCTCCCTCCTGGGGCAGATCCAGATCGCCTTCGATCAGTGGCTGGGCGAATTCAACGAACTTCTCGTTCGGCAGGAATCCATCCTCGGTGACCCAATCGCGCGGCATGAAATGCTCCACATTGGCGATGTCTCCCAACGGCTGGAGATCGGTGGTCCATCGATATGGCTTCGAACTGATTCTCACGATCTTGACCATGAATCCGCTCTTGCCCTCGACCGCAGCGCGCACGGCAGCGCCGCCGCAGGCCACCGCTTCCTCCACGTCCAGTCCGCTGGCACAATGCGCCGCCGCACGTTGTGCGTAGCCCAGCTTCACCGTGCGTGTCTTCAGGTTGAGCTTCCCATGTACGATTTCCTCAAGCACCTCAGCCGCTCCCGAAAGCACTGGATGGCCGAAGGCATCCAGACGCGTGTGGTCTGCGCCGATTTCCTTTCCGCCGGCGTCTTTCAAACCTTCTCCCACAACGACGATGCAGTAACGATGAGCTGCGACCGTTTCCTTCACTTTCTGCAAAAACCCGGCTTCGTTGAAGGGGATCTCCGGTAACAAGATGATGTGAGGCGCATCGGCAGGGTGTCGTTTGGCCAGGATCGTTCCCGCTGCAATCCAACCCGCCGCGCGGCCCATGACTTCGATGATACAACAAGAGCCATCATCAGTAGCCATGCTTCCCACGTCGGCGGCCACTTCCATGACCGTGGTCGCGTTGTACTTGATGACGGATCCGTAGCCAGGACAGTGATCGGTGTGCGGCAGATCATTGTCGATTGTCTTTGGGACGCCGATGACGCGCATTTCCCAGCCGCGCTTCACTGCTTCGTGATGAATCTTGTCGGCGGTGTCCTGTGAATCGTTGCCACCGGCATAGAAGAAGAAGCGAATATTGTGGGTCTGAAAAACCTGGAAGAGCCGGTCCATGTCCCTGGCGGCCTGCTCGGGCTTCTTCTTGAAATCGATTTTGTAGCGACAGGTTCCAAGCGCCGCCGCTGGTGTGTGTTTCAGCCCTTCAATGGAGTTTCGTTTCTCTTCCTGAATGTCGATCAACTCCTCGTTCAGGATGCCCAGAATACCATTGAGCCCACCATAGATCTCCTCGATCACCTCAGGATGACGACCAGCCTCCTGGATCACTCCAGCCACGCTGGCATTGATTACCGCCGTCGGGCCGCCGGATTGGGCCACCAATAGATTTCCAACTAGTTCAGACATAATTTCCAACAAAATGTGCCCGGGTTTGGCCCACATACGCGACCACTGGTCCGTGCTCGGTTACTAAAAGGGCGAGACGATGCCAATCGCGCATGGTGCTGTCAAAGATGAATTCCTCGGGAATTTGGGCAATATGATCCGGTCAACAGTTGGGTTTGTCATTCAGCACCCCTTCAGGCATCCTTGACTGGCATGGGTGCTCAATGGAAACAAAAAGGCCGCGAGGTCGAAGCCCTGAAACGGGGCCAGCTCGTAGGAAAACTCGTTCGTGAAATCATCATTGCCGCCAAGCTCGGCGGCGCCGACCCCGACCTCAATGCCCGGCTGGCCGCGGCCGTTGAGAAGGCGCGCAAGAGTTCAGTGACGCGCGAAACTATTGATCGCGCCATCAAGAAGGGCAGCGGCCAGACGGATGAGAAGATTGAGTTTGAGACGATCACCTACGAAGGATTCGCGCCGCACAAGGTGCCGGTGGTCGTCGAATGCCTCACCGAGAATCGGAATCGCACCGCGCCAGAAATTCGAAATCTTTTCAAAGCAGGCACACTTGGCCAGCCCGGAAGCATGTCGTTCTTCTTTGATCGCTTCGGCGTGGTCGAGGCCACGCATGGGGACAAAACCCGTGACCCGGAAGGCGACGCCATCGAGGCTGGCGCGCAGAATGTGCTCCCCCTGGACCCGGACGAAATTCCCGAAGGCAGCATCGGCGCTACGTTCATCACGGAGCCAAAAGATCTTGGGAGCGCGAGCGCCTGGCTTGCGAAAGCCGGTTGGAAAATCCTCGCAAGCGAACTTCGGTTCGTCGCCAAGAACCCCGTGGAATTGTCCGAAGCTCATCGCAAGGAAGTGGGTGAATTTCTTAATTCACTGGATGACCACGACGATGTTCATCGGGTGTATGCGGCGCTCAAGTAGCCATGCGGCTGGCAGTGGCCCAAAGTTGATCTTGTTCATGCTCTTGCTGAGGAGACTGTGGCATAGCCTGCGAATGATGAGCCGGATGAGGACATTGCCGTCCGCTGGCCCCTGTTAATCTTATTGGTTTTATGGAAACAAGCACTCGTCCATCTGAGGAATCCCAAAAGCACTCCTGGAAGTTTTTTCGCGCGGGCGGTTTTGATCAGGTACGCCTGGACACGGGCGCGGACATCGCGGCGCTGGATCAACTAGATCAAAAGCTCTGGGTCGCATTGAGCTGTCCCACTCGTGGAATCGAGTTCGACACCAAATCGCTTGATTTGATCGACACCGACAAGGATGGCCGCATTCGCGTGCCCGAGATTATTGCCGCCACGAAATGGGCGTGCAGTTCCTTGAAGAATCCCGACGACTTGCTGAAGGGGGCTTCTTCCCTAGCGTTGAATGCCATCAATGACGCGACACCCGAAGGAAGACAACTTCTCGCCTCGGCTCGCCAGATCCTCGCCAATCTAGGCAAGAGGGACGCGGTGGCTGTGAGCGTCGAGGACACATCGGACACCGCCAGGATTTTTGCCCAGACCAGGTTCAACGGAGATGGAATTGTCCCGGCAGACTCGGCGGAGGATGACGCGACGAAGGCAATCGCCAACGACATCATCGCCTGTTGCGGCAGCGAGCCAGACCGGAGTGGCAAACCGGGCATCAGCCAGGCCCGGGTGAATCAGTTCTTTGCCGAAGCGCAGGCGTACAGCGACTGGTGGAAGAAAGCGGAGGCCGACGCATCGAATATCCTGCCTCTCGCGGAAGCAACGTCCGCCGCGGTGGCTGCCCAGAATTCAGTCCGGGTGAAAGTGGATGATTATTTTGCCCGTTGCCGCCTGGCAGCCTTCGACAGCCGCGCCCTGGCCGCGCTGAACCGTGAGGAAAAGGAATACCTCGCGCTCGCCACCAAGGATCTCTCGCTCACCGTTCAGGAAGTCGCGGGATTTCCACTGGCCCGGATCGAAGCCGGCCGCGCCCTGCCGCTCCAGACCGGGATCAATCCTGCCTGGGCCGCCGCCATCGCCCGATTCCGGTCCGATGCGATCAAACCGTTGCTGGGAGACAAGGAGTCATTGGCCGAGTCGGACTGGACCGCCCTGACCACAAAACTTGCCGGTCATGAAGCATGGGCTGGAGCCAAGGCTGGAGCCGCTGTCGAGAAGCTGGGGCTCAAACGTGTTCGCGAATTGCTGGACGGACCTGCCAGAAAGGTTCTTTCCGATTTGATCGCCAGGGACAAGGCTCTCGAACCCGAGGCAACAGCAATCGCCGCCGTGGACAAGCTGGTGCGATTTCATCGAGACCTTGTGAAGTTGCTGAACAATTTCGTTTCATTCCGGGATTTTTATTCGCGGTGTGACAAGGCGGTGTTCCAAGCGGGCACCTTGTATCTCGATCAACGGAGTTGCGATCTGTGCCTGTTGGTAGAGGATCCAGGCAAACACGCGGCCATGGCGGGTCTCGCGGGCACTTACCTCGCCTATTGTGACTGCGTGCGCAAAGCGACCGGAGAAAAAGCGCAGATCGTCGCGGCGTTCACGGGCGGCGATTCAGAGAATCTCATGGTGGGCCGCAATGGCATTTTTTACGACCGCAAGGGCCGGGATTGGGACGCAACAATCACAAGGATCATCGACAATCCGATCAGCATCCGCCAGGCGTTCTTCGCGCCCTACAAAAAACTTGTGCGGATGATCGAAGAGCAGGTTGCCAAACGCGCGGCGGCAGCCGACGCCGACGCCAATGCCAGGCTGGCACAAACCGCTCAGAATGTGGCGACTGCGGACAAGGCCAAGCCCGCCGAACCGGCGAAACCGAAGATCGACACCGGCACACTCGCGGCCATCGGTCTCGTGTTGACCACGTTGCTCGGAGCGCTGGGGACGATTTTCTCGCGAATTCTTGGGCTGGCGTGGTGGCAGATCCCGCTGGCTCTGCTGGCAATTGCGGCGGCCATTTCGATGCCTTCAGTGATCATGGCCTGGCTGAAACTGCGAAAACGCAATCTAGGCCCGATCCTCGACGCCAACGGCTGGGCCGTGAACGCAAAGGCACGCATCAACGTGCCGTTCGGAGGCTCTCTGACCAGCGTGGCCGCGCTCCCGCCAGGCGCCCAGCGCGACATCGTCGATCCCTTTGCTGAAAAACAAAACCCGTGGCCGAAGATCATCGGTATGATCGTCATCCTCCTAGTCGGCTACTTTGTGCTGAACGGCATGGGTTACATCCACGAATGGTCGAATGGCCGCATTGGAACGAAACGCGAACTCAGGTCGGACCTGAACAAGGACGCGGCGAAATCGACGAATGCCGTTCCCGCAGCACCGGCGGCGAAGTGAAAATTTGTCAATCATCGCCTGGTTCCGAGTTTAAGAGATTCAACATCGCGTCACATACTGAGGAGACCGTGGGATAGGCTACGAATGATGGCGAGCGCCATAGATGCAGATGCGAGGCGCGAACGCGGGAGGATGCCCGCAGCGGCCTCCGACCAAGTGAGCAACGAAGCAGGTGCGTCTGTGCCGCCGTCAAGATTTG
>SXMN01000322.1 GCA_005777315.1 Verrucomicrobiales bacterium | reverse complement strand
GCCGGTGCACGATGCCCGGACGGGCCACTCCACCGATGCCGCTCAACTGCCCATGGCAGTGATGCAACAGCGCATTCACGAGCGTATGTTCCTCGTGCCCGGCGGAAGGATGCACAACCACGCCAGATCCCTTGTCAATTACGAGGAAATGCTCATCCTCGAACAGTACGCACAGCGGAATATCCTCGGGCTGGGCTTCCGCAGTGCGGGGTTGCGGCCAATGGACCGTGACGATCTCGCCAGCGCGAGGATGATGCGTGGCTTTTACCTGCTTTCCATTGATAAGAATCGCCCCCTCGTCAATCAGCCGCTGTATCGTGCCGCGCGAAACGACCGGAAATTCGCGCCTCAAGTAAGTGTCCAATCGCTCCAACGGGAGCGATTGGGATATGACCACCGTTTCGGTTCTTTCAACCATTACATGTTCCAGATGTATTCACTTTCATCCGCACGTATTTGTCCCGTTCGGAATTCCCAACACGATGCGCGGATCTCATTCCTCGAACTTCAGTTTCCGAGTGTCACATTCCAGTCCGGTGGGCACGGTCAGAGGCGTATAGAGGTCAGGACGCCGGGCGCGAATCCATTTCCGACCGGAAGATTCGGCCAGCAATGATGCGTCAAGGTCGGCCACCACCATCGCATCTTCAGCCTTCCATGTCTCAGCGAGGATGCGCCCGTACGGGTCGAGGATCATCGCATTTCCAGTGCGAATTTCATCGTCGTCCACTCCGACGCCATTGCTGAAAATGAGGAACAGCCCGTTGTCATGGGCGCGACTCGGCAGCCACCGCATGAGCCAGCCACGGCCCTTGTCGCCGCGGAATTCGCGTTCAATGCTTTCAGGGTCGGCATGACGATTCTCCCACAAACGGCGATCAATCATCCCCATCAGGTGTGGATTCCGGCTTCGCACCGCGCCCGTCTGATGCGGTGCGATGAGAATTTCAGCTCCGCGCAGCGCCGTGATGCGTACGTTCTCGATGAGGTTGCAATCGTAACAGATCAACGCTCCGACCCTCCATCCCTCAGGCAGATCAAACACTGTAAATTCCGATCCATTCTGAATCGATGCGTGCTCGAACGCATGCAGCTTTCGATGCCGATGCATCGCGCCGTTGGGCAGCGCGATGACGTAGGTATTGTGAAAAACGGCTTCACCCGCCGCTTCGACCAATCCCGCACCAATCGTGATATTGTGCCGGCGTGCCAGCTCGACAAGCTGTCGCGTGCTTGCGCCGTCCGGCACCGGCTCAGCAAGGGCGGCAAGTTGCTCGACCGTCAAATTACGTATAAACCAGTATCCCGTAATACAGCACTCAGGGAACAGTATCAGCCGCACACCTCGCGCGGCGGCCTTCTGGACGAAACTCTCGATCTTCTGGAAATTGGCTTTCTTATCGCCCGGAAGACTTTCCATCTGGACCGAGGCAACACGCAGGTGACGGGAGCTGTTTAAGTTCGCTGGCATGGCAATTCAGAGGGAGATCAAAACATCGTTCATCGAGATTGGAAAGGCGCATGTGTTCGGTCTGTGGGTCACAGCGCCTCCCGCGGCTGTCGGTAACGAGAAGACCTCAAGACCGGGTGTGGCGGAGCGTGGTGCCGGAACGCGGAATGAATTCCGCGCGTCAGAAGAATCGTTATGGCTAAGCGGGAACGATTCGATAGGAGCGAGGAACTTGTTCCAAAACCGCTCGGAAAGCCCAACCGGGCTGGATGTTTCCATTGCGTCAACTTGCTCCTGGCTTTGATCCCTTTCCAGTGAGCTGGTTTTCGACTGCCTGGCTTGTTGTCGAGACCAACACCCTTGGTGCGGCAGGGCTGAAGCTGGTTCGATTGTGAGTTCGATGCCGCTTGGAATGATGGCCATTTTTTCTATCAGCGTGGCCTGGCTGCTCCAATCAGTAAGAGAGTTTAGAAGTCAAATTACCGCGTGCTACAAAGCGCCGTTCTCCCGATGCACAATTTCAGCCAGATGATCTTTCTCGCGCCGGGTAATGTAAATCAATCCGCCCACCACACTCCAGGCAAGAAACCCACCGTAGGCCAGCAATGACAGTGAGAGCGCCTGCGCAGCGGCGACGTTGATCTCCGGCACAGCCAGCATGAGCACGTAAAGATTTTCCCGTACACCCAACCCGCTGGGAGTAATCGGCAGCGCCGAAATGCAAACCACCACCGGCACGATAACGAATAAGGCAAGCGGTGCGATATGGAGTTTCAATCCCTTCGCCAGCGCCATGATCTGGAGGACGCAGCAGACATTGAGGAGCATCGAGACCCCAAGAGTCTTCAGCAGAAACGCAGGGTTTCGCCCAAATTCACGACAGGCATCCAGCGCGCGATCCGCCATTTCCCCCTTCGGCAGGCGCCTGAGCCGTTCCCTCGCCTGTGGCCATCGCCGGGAGAGCCCTCCCCAAAGCGAAAGGACCACCACCAACCCGCACCCCAACATCATCAGCAGGATGAAACCTGCCAGCGCGGCCAGTCGTCGGTGAGCCGCGATCAGGCTGAAGTTAGGCAACATCATCAGGCAGGCGAACAACAACATCGCGAACAATCCGAGCAATCGATCCACCAGCACGGTCACAACCGCCTCGGTCTTCTTGTGATGCGTCTCTCTTGCGGCATAGAAGGCCTTGAGCACGTCCCCACCGGTCGAGCCCAACAGGAACGAGTTGAAGAACTGTGCGACCAGGGAAATTTGAGATGCGCGCCACCATGAGAGATTCAAGCCATGTACGCTCAACACCAACCGCCAGCGAATCACTCCGAGGACGATGGTCATCCCCATGAAGACAAGCGAAAGCGCCAAGTTACTGGGCGACACCAGGCTAATCGTCTGCCAGAGAGCCTGCGGTCCAAGAGTCCAAGCCGAGCGCCAGTGCTCGATCCGGCCCAGGCTTTCCCAAGACTGCCCGCGCGCTGGCAGGACCCGGCCGCCTTCGATCATGAAGATCGTGTGGAATATCCAGAGGAGGAGGAAGGCCCCAACCGCAACGCGCCAGCCGATCTTCCTGATTGAGCCGGTGGGTTTCACTCCGGTCCCCAAATCGACTTCAAGTGCGCCACTCCTTCCAGCACAGCTTCAGCCGGCAAACCCGGATTCATCTCGAATACCTTGAGGTGCTCCGGCTTCACGAAGGGCTTGAGCGCCGCGAAGTCGATCATGCCTGTTCCCGGCGGACAATGATCGCGTCCAGGGAACTGCACATCGTGAATATGGAATCCGGCGAGTTGCGGAGCCATCGACTCCAGATGAAAAGCGTGATTGATGAAACCAAGATTCTCCTTGATCTGTGCATGACCAGTATCATGCCAGTAGCGAACTGTCTGCGATGTAAACTCGTGGAAGAAGAAGCTGAAATCGCTCTCGAAAGGGATCTCCTCCAGCGCTTCCCGGTTTTCGATTCCCAGCATCAAGCCGTGGCGGCCAGCCTGTTCCTCAATCCGGTGAAGCATCTCGTAAGCGTGTTCCACGTGACGTTCCTTCTTTGCCTCACGCTTCTCCTCTGCTTCCTGGCAAAGCTTCCGAAACTTGGGGGTGTCCCGTTGTTCCGGTCCTTCCTCCAGCATATCCACGAGCCGGTCGGTGTAATCCTTCATGTCCACCGCCCCCATGTGCAACACCACGAGCCGTGCTTTCAGTCTCGCCGCAGTCTCGATGGTCTTCATCGTGTGACGAAAGGCGTTTTCTCGTTCGCGCGCGTCTGTCGATGTGAACTTGAACAGGTTCGGTGCCGCATGGTTCACCCCGATCGGGAGCGGACAGAAATTGTGGAGCGTGGAAATCTTCATCTCGCCCGCCTCCACCGCTTCGATCACTCCAGGGAGCAGGCTGATACGGATGCCATGGCTCAACTCGGCATACTCGAACCCCATCTCCCGGATTTCCCGCAACATGGCCCGTCCATCCGTATGGCGGCTGGAATTCCAGCACGTTGAAAGCGAATACATGGGCTAAACAAAGATGTTCATCCACCGATTAGTCAAGCCATTGGTGCCTTGGTGGGAATGACGGCTGGCAACGAAAGAGGCCGACCAACCATCACGGTTGACCGGCCTTGCGAAAACAAACCTTCTCTACATGTCTGCGTAGCGGTCTCTGAGCATCGCGGAAAAGCGGGCAACCTTCATCTTGCGACGGCGCTTCTCGCTCGGCTTCTCGAAATGACGATGGCTGCGGACTGTCTTCAGGGTACCTTCGCGATCAATCCGCTTCTTCAAGCGGCGCAGGGCCTTCTCGACGGGTTCACCTTTCTTAAGTCGAATCTCTGTCACTCTAAATTCACTTCCTCTCGGGGACTTGGCGGGCATGCAACCTTCATTGGCTGATTTGCCCTGACCAGTCAGGGCGGCGACACTACGTTTCCGTGGCAATCAGTGTCAACCGGCAAAACATGGAAATACTGATGCGACATGGGCGCGCCGGGTGAATCAACCGCATGATCAGCCGTGCGATTGGGAATACTCAATCCCGGTCTTGTTTCTGATCCCAATGTTAAGCCTTCTCATCCTCCCTAGAACTCCAGCTCTCGGCGAAGGAAAATATCAGTCAGGTTCGGCGTCATGCCGACTCATCAAACTCTTTGACTACGCAACTTGCAGTGTGTTAGATATTGCGCACCGCTATTAGTGGTGGTTGCGGACTATGCGCTGTACAAAGTGTGGGTGTGAGGAAGACAAGGTCATCGATTCGCGGACGTCGCGTGAAGGCCTGACGATTCGCCGCCGCCGTGAATGCCTGGCCTGCGGTCACCGCTTTACCACCTACGAGGAGATCGAGCACGACGGTCTCACAATTATCAAGCGGGACGGCCGCGCTGAAGAATTTTCCAGGGAAAAACTCCTGTCCGGGCTAAAACGCGCGTGTCAGAAGCGGCCCGTCAGCATCAAGGCATTGGAGGAACTGGCGGATCGAATTACGGACGAACTGACGCAAAAGTTTGATGGCGAAGTTCCGTCGATGGCGATTGGCGAGCGCGTCATGGAAGGGCTCAAGCACCTCGATCAAGTGGCTTACGTTCGTTACGCAAGTATCTACCGTCGGTTTCAGGAACTCACCGACTTCGTTCAGGAAGTCAAAAAGCTGGAGGAACAACGTGATTCAACTGCACCATGATTGTTTGCTGTTTCAGATGCCGAGTGGCGAAACGATTCCATGTTCCGCCGAGCTGGTGACGGTGGAACTCGTCGGCGATTTCGCGTCCTCGATTGACCCCTCAGTCCTGCAGAACAGTGCCTCCGCCGTGCTCCATTACTTCAAATATGATCTCGGGCGCGAGCAGGTGACAATCGGCGAATTCTCCGAAGTGCTCGAGCGAGTTCTGCGTCATCTGGGCTTGCAGGTGAAGTCGCTCCACGGCGAACCGTCGCACACGGTGAACATCGAAGCCGCGGATTTGAGGGCGTTCGCAACTGAGCCGGATTTTGCTTTTGAGTTGTCATTCTTTCCGCGTCTAAGAGCTGAGCTGCATACACGACTGACCCCCAATTCACGGGTCGTCGCCTTCAGCGGCTTGCGCTCCTGTGTCAAACGACTGGCTGGCGCAAAACGCTGGTGTCCTCGCTGTCAGGCATTGAATGATCAGATCGTCGATTTTCTGCGCACCTGTCTGAAAACGGAAACAGAGAACGGCTCCTGCGAGCTCGTGGTGCGTTGATCCACACCGCTGATGAACAAAACCATTTTCGAAAAGATAGCCTCGAAGGAGATTCCCGCGGACATCGTCTATGAAGACGATCTGGTGGTGGCGTTCCGTGACGTAAGACCGGTTGCGCCAGTTCACATTCTCATTACTCCCAGGAAGGCTGTGCCAAGAATTGCCGAGGCCCTGCCTGAAGATCACGCGATGTTAGGTCATCTCCTGATCAAGGCCGCCGAGGTCGCCGCGAAGGTCGGACTGGAAAAGGACGGGTACCGTTTGGTGATCAACAACGGGCCAGATGGTGGCGAATCCGTTCCGCATCTTCATTGCCACATTCTTGGTGGCCGGCAGATGATGTGGCCGCCGGGGTGAATCCTCTCTGACTTCAGAACTCCCCGATCTCAGGTCTTCATCTGAACCACAGGTGCGGTAGAGAGTCTCGGAGGACGCAGCGGAAAGCCACGGAGTTGATCTCAACTCCTGCCCAACACTCGGATTTCCACGTTTCCACATTACTCGGGATTGAATTTCGCACGCTGACTCAAACCGACACGCGCAAGAGCCCATCATTGCCGGGAGATCAAGCTTGTCTGCGCAAGCTGCGAACGCGTATCCTTCCGACATCAACTGTTCTCCGAAACAAGGCACGGTTCAACCATTTGCTGTATAACTTTCATGAGGATTTTCATTCACCTAGGCTTGCTCGGTGTCGCCCACTTCTTCGCTGTGATGCCGATGCTCGGGCAACCCGCGTTCGTTCCTGCGCTCGCGATTCGGCAACTGGAGGGCAACCAGGTCCAGCTCGGTTGGCCCGGCACGGCACTGGGTTTTGTGGTCGAGCAGGCGGATGC
>SXMN01000027.1 GCA_005777315.1 Verrucomicrobiales bacterium | reverse complement strand
GATACAACAGGACCACAGTTACCACGAACTCAAGCCGGTGATCGAATCCCTGGTCGGCGCGCAGCAGAGGCTCTGCAACCGTTACCTTTCCGAGGCCGAACAACTGATCAAGAAGCTCCGGCCTGAAGACGCTTCCAATCCGCAAAATCCTGAAGCATTGCAGCAGGAGATCGGCTTGCTGCTTTATCGTGTTAAACTTGGCCAGCCCAAGTACGAAGGGCTGCTGCGAGTCCTTGAAAACCCAGACAATCATCGTCTGATGATCCAGGCGGAGATGCAGCTCCATGCCGACCAGTCGAAGAAGGAGTTGTACGCGCAGAAGGAAGAACTCTTCTTCGCGATGGAGGAGAAGAGCCACGAAGCCGACCTGACCGAAAAAGGCCGTCAGCTTCTCAGCCCGAAAGATCCCGACGCCTTCGTATTGCCTGACTTGATCACGGCTTTCCATGAGATCGATTCCGGCCCCGAATCGGATGTGCGGAAACGCATGGAGCTGAAGGCCAAGATTCAGTCGGAATTTGAAGCCAGAGGGCAGCGCATTCATACGATCGCTCAATTGTTGAAGGCTTACTGCCTCTATCAAAAGGACGTCCAGTACGTCGTCCAGGATAACAAAGTCATCATCGTCGATGAAAACACGGGCCGCATGATGACCGGCCGGCGATGGAGCGACGGTTTGCACCAGGCCGTGGAAGCGAAGGAAGGCGTCGAGATCGAACGCGAAACCCAGACGCTCGCCACGATCACGATTCAGAATTACTTCCGCCTTTACCACAAACTGGCCGGCATGACGGGCACCGCTGAAACCGAGGCGGGCGAGTTCCTGGACATTTACAAACTCGGCGTTCTCGTCATTCCCACCAACCGGGCCGTGGCGCGGAACGACGCACACGACACGGTTTACAAAACGCGCCGTGAAAAGTTCGCCGCAGTGCTCAAGGAGATCCAGACGGTCCATGCGCAGGGGCGTCCGATCCTGGTCGGCACGATCTCCGTTGAAGTCAGCGAGTTTCTTGCGCGCATGCTCAAGCAGGCGGGAATTCCGCACGCGGTGCTCAACGCCAAGTATCACCAGCGCGAGGCGGAGATCGTCTCATTGGCGGGCCAGCGCGGTGGTGTGACCATCGCCACAAACATGGCGGGCCGGGGAACCGACATCAAACTGGGCCCGGGAGTTGCCGAAGCGGGCGGCCTGCACGTCATCGGTACGGAGCGACATGAATCCCGCCGCATTGACCGGCAGTTGCGGGGACGTTGCGCGCGCCAGAGCGATCCAGGTTCGTCGCACTTTTTCATCGCATTGGAGGACGATTTGATGCGGCTGTTCGGCTCGGACCGCATCGTCAAGGTCATGGAGCGCGTGGGCCTCGAAGAAGGCCAGGAACTGGAACATCCGCTCCTGAACCGCTCCATCGGAACGGCACAGAAGCGCGTCGAGCAGCACAATTTCCAGCTTCGCAAGCGCACCCTCGAGTACGACGACGTGATGAACAAGCAGCGCGAAATCATCTATGGTTTCCGCAATGAGATCATTCACGCCGAGGACGTCCGCGACCGCCTGATGGACGTGCTGGAGGAAGTCATGGTCCAGAAAGTGAGCCAGTTTTCAACCGCAGACGCGGCACCGGAGGATTGGAACATCCGTGGACTGGCCGACTGGGTAAACCTGACCTTCCCGCTCGGCATCCCTGAAGAAAAGTACGTCCAGATTGCCAATGCCGGCCATGACGAACCCGTGGCGGGTTCACTCTTTGATGGGTTGAGCGCCGCGCAGTATGCCGTTGTGACGTTCCTGGCGGAGTCGGTGCGGACGGCGTACGAGCTCAAGTGCAGCTTCGAGAATCCAGACGCGCTCAAATCCATCGAGCGCTACACGATCCTAAGCGCCATCGACAAGCTGTGGCAGGAACATCTTTATGGCATGGACAGCCTGCGCAACAGCATCGGGCTCCGCGCCTACGGCCAGCGGGATCCGCTCATCGAGTACAAGGCGGAAGCTTTCAAGATTTTCGGTGAGTTGATGGTCAATGTGAAGAGCGAGATCTGCCACAACATTTTCCGCAGCGCCTCCAGCTTGATGGCCTTCGAGAGTTTCCTTCGCAAGCTTCCCCAGCACACGGTTCATCAGGAAGCGACCGCCTTCGGAGGCGAAACCAGCACCGCATCCAGCGGCGACCAGGCCAAACCCAGCGACATGGTGAGCGAAGCATCGGAGGCCGTCTCCCGTGCTAAACCTGTTCGAACCGGCCCAAAAGTCGGACGCAATGATCCCTGCCCCTGTGGTTCCATCGATCCTGCAACCGGCAAGCCGAAGAAGTACAAGCAATGTTGCGGAAGACTCGGGTAATTGGATCGAAGTAAGAGTTGGGTGGCAGACGCGGGAATTCAATTGCCTCGCAGACTGACAGCTGTGGATCGATCACAATTGGCGATGCTGTAGTCTGGTTGCTCTGAGCGCTGCACAGAGTGGGGTGAGAAGGCAGTCCGGGCTGCTTTTGACATCGATTGAAGTGACTACTTTGCCCGATCAAAACCTCATGAAAGCACACGCTCCTTCATTCATGAGCCTGGACACACTCATCAAGCGCACCACGTCGCGATGTCCGGAGTGTCACACGCCTTGTCCTGCTGAAGTTTGGCGCATCGGCGGAATTGCTCCCAAAGTCTTCCTCAAGCGCACTTGTCCAAACCACGGCGAAGCGAGTGTGTGCATCGCCTCTGACGCACGGTTCTATTGGCTGTCGAAAGGAAAATCGGTGAACGAGTGTGGCTGTGGTCCGGGCGCGTGCTGTTCGGCCGATGGCTCAAATATCGGCACGCTCGGTCGCAATGCAGATCCTGGTGACGCGCTTGGTATTCAGGAGAAACTTTCCACCTGCCTCGCGCTCATCGAAATCGTCAATTCGTGCAACCTCGCCTGTCCGACGTGCTACGCGGATTCACCGGTCGGCACGGGAGCCCGCGTCGATGCTGTTCCTCTCAACGATTTGAAGCGCCGGATTCAGGGCGTTGTTGAGCGGAAGGGCGGCATCGAGATCCTCCAGCTCTCCGGTGGCGAGCCGACGCTCCATCCTCAATTCTTCGAGCTGCTCCGCTGGTTGCAGGATCATCCGAAGATTGATTACGTGCTGCTGAACACGAACGGCGTCCGCATCGCCAACGATGACGCCTTCGCCAACGAACTCGGCGCTGCCTTTCGTTACGGAGCTTTTCAACTTTACCTTCAGTTCGACGGCACACAGGAAGAAGGACAACAATTTCTTCGTGGCGCAGACTTGCGAGCGACTCGCGAGCGTTGTCTCGATCGCTGTCGTGAAATGAATGTCCCCGTCACGCTGGCGATGACCGTGACACCGGAGAACTTTCCATTCCTGTGGAGCGCCATCGAATTCGGTCTTGGCTGGCCAAATGTGCGCGGCATTTCATTTCAACCGATGTTCACAAGTGGGCGAATCCCGGTAAGGACGCGTTCCGCCGCGTCCCTGTCCATTTCGACAGCAAATGTGGTGTCCTTCAATGAGAGCGATCATGGTTCCAACGGGATTGATAAACAGCAGCCGGCGAACAGGGAAAAGTCCGATGGAAAAGTTGGGGACGCGGTGGAACGCGTCCTTACCGGGCAACGCCTCAATACCGCCGACATCATCCTCGCCGCTGTCGAGCAATCGAGCGGCAAGCTTCGGTTTGATGATTTCACCCCGCTGCCGTGCGGTGATCCGAACTGCGCGACCATTGGCTACCTGTTGAAGATCGGCGGGCAGGTTCGATCGGTGAGCGACTTCATCGACTTCAAGAACGTCCAGGGATTCCTCGCCAACAAGGTCCGCTACAAACTGGAGGACTTGATGAAGTGCGGCTGCGAATCAGAGCCCCTCGGAGATTTGCTCAAACAGTTCGAGCTGGATGAGACCCACACATTCCGACTGTTCATCAAGCCCTTCATGGACGCCTGGACCTGGGATGAGGATCGCATCGACCGCTGCTGTACTCACGTGATCCGCCCGGATGGGAAGCTGGATTCGTTTTGCAGATACTATTCTGGGTTCCCCGAATGCGAATCTGCGGGCCAAACCAAATAACGTATGCTCGACTTTTCCAGTCAGAGCCCATTGTGGCGGCTGGTGCTGTTCTTTCCCAGCGTCGTCTCGTTGGTGCTCTTTAGCATCAACCCCGTTACCGCTGAAAAACTTATTCCCGTCTGGCTTGCAATCAATGTGCTCTGCTCCTTCATCGCAGCCTACCGGGCTGCGACTCCGTCTGACAGCCGTGTGTTGCAATTCGTGAAGATATTGACTGTCGGAGTCATGTTCTGCGTGCTGAATTTTGGTGTGAGTTTGTTTGGGGGATGTTGCGCCGCCAACTCGTTCCACAAATGACCGCCGACGGTTGACGCATGACGTCGATATCCAATCAATCACAAGCCTACGGCTGGCTGATGCTCGCCGGGATCGTCGCAAGCCTGTTTGTTTGGTCCCGGCTGGCGCGCCGGGATGATCGGCTGGTGCTGATCTACATCGCCGCACTGGCTGGAGCCTTTCTCGGTGCGAAGCTGGCGTACCTGATCTCTGAAGGTTGGATGCACTGGCGTGAGGAAAACCGGTGGCTTCAGCTCGCCACTGGCAAATCGATCACCGGCGCTCTGCTCGGTGGCTATGCGGCTGTGGAAATCGCCAAACACTTCCTCGGCTACAGAAGCGCGACGGGCGACTGGTTCGCCATCATCGCTCCGGTGGGAATCATGTTCGGACGCATCGGCTGCATGATGCATGGTTGCTGCCTTGGACAGGCATGCGAAGCGGCTTGGTTCACCGTGGCGGATGCGCAGGGCAACGCCCGATGGCCTGCCGCACAAGTCGAGTTCATCTTCAATGCGCTGGCTCTCGGAGGAATCCTGCTGCTTCGCTGGCGACGCGCTCTCCCAAACCAGCATTTCCACATTTACCTCATCGCTTACGGACTGTTTCGATTCGCGCATGAATTCTTCCGGGACACGCCGCGGTGGGGCGGCCTCATCTCGGGATACCAGGTTATCGCAGCCACCTTGATGCTCTTCGGAGTAATGCGGTTCATCCAGCGGACACGGGATGTCGGAAGGTGCGTTGCGGCGGGTAAAAACATCTCTCCGGAAGTGGCGGGCGTGAATGAAATCAGGATCCAAGGGCCATGAAAATGGAATTCGGCCCCATGAAGTGCAACTGACCAATACGGATGGTGAATGCCTCGCCGCGTCCAGTTTGGCCGGGCAAGAGGCTCTTCAATGGCGAATCCATGGCGATTCATCCCTGCCCCGGTTGATCTATCTGCCCGGTCTTCATGGCGACTGGTCGTTCATCGGACGATTTCGAAATGCCATCAAAGATCGAGTGAGCCTGATCGAATTCAGTTATCCCCAGACGACGCATTGGTCGCTTGAAGACTACTCGGCGGCGATCCATTCAGCATTGGGAAAAATTGAGGTCGAGTCCGGATTCCTGCTGGCCGAGTCGTTCGGATCTCAAGTCGCCTGGGCAATGCTCAATCACGCTGCGACTGATGCCAGTCCCCGCGTGGCTGAGGATTCGTTCAAGATTCGTGGCATCATACTCGCCGGCGGATTTGTCCGGCATCCGTTCATGCCTGAAGTTCAAGCCGCTGCAATCTTACTGCGGTGCGCACCTGTCTCGTTGATACGATTGGTCTTCCGACTGTACCGTCTTGGGTGGCGTGACGGACAGCGATGGAACTCACGAGAATCGCCGGGCGCGAAGCAACGCCTGCTGAACTGCACCGTGGCTGATCGATGCGCAATGGTTCATCGACTCCAATTGATCCTGGAGAACGATCCGCGGCCAGTGGCCTCGGTTACCCGTGTTCCCGTCTTCCAGCTTTCAGGAGGATTCGTCAGATCCAATCGTGCCAGCGTTGCCTGTGCGGCGTTGGTTGAAAGAAAGCTGCTCCAGCTTTCGAGCGGCAAGGACGGTGGCGCTGGCCGATCACAACGTTCTCGGGACGGGTGCGCGACACGCGGCGGACCATATCGCGGCATGGATTTCGGAATTGTGTCGCGGTAGGGACGCCGGTTGCCCGGCGCCCCCCGCACAGATCCCGGCGGGCGGTTTTCCCGCACCGGGCTCTTCAGATCAACTCGCTCTCGCATGGGCCAGAGGGGACTTCGGGGGGAACAGGAATCCCATGATTC
>SXMN01000321.1 GCA_005777315.1 Verrucomicrobiales bacterium | reverse complement strand
TCGTCCATCCGCACGGACAATTGCCGATACTTTCTCCTGACCTGGGCGATGATGATCTTGAGCCGGATCCTTCGAGCTTATCTCTCGATCCGTTTCAAAAGCCAGCCTATTTGCTCAAGTTATTATTTCGCTCGCCCTAATGTTCCTGCGGACAACGCGGATCCAGGTAAAGCTGGTAATTTTAAGCTGGCCTGGTATCCGACTCCCCCTCCCGGATTCACCGGTTCCCAACTCTCGCCATCCACTGCCGCTCCTGGCGCCAAAGTCACCCTCACCGGCACGAATTTCACCGGAGCCACCGCCGTGCTCTTCAACGGCGCCAGCGCCAGCTTCGCCAACGCGCTCACCAACAACCTTGATCTCCGCACCACCGCTAACGTCCCGACGGACGCCCGGTCCGGTCCGATCACCATTGTCACTCCGCACGGCAACGTGACGAGTACCGCGTCGTTCCAAGTTCTCCCCCCGCCACTGCGGATCACCTCGGCTTCAGCCAGCCAGGTCGTCGTGAGTTGGGCGAGCACCAGCCCCGAGTTCCAGCTCGAATCGAGCGAACAGGTTCAAGGCGCTGTCTGGACGCCGTTGCCTGAGAAACCCGTGATCGGGAAAGAAGGTTCAAGCGTGGTGATTGCCACTGAACCCAGCGCTCGCTTCCTGCGTCTGCGCAAAGCCAGCCCGTAACGGGACGATCATGCCCAACTCCGCCGCCCCGGAGCGCCGGTCTCCGACCCGGCGTGGGTGAATCCCATGCGCGAACACGCCCGATCAGAGATCGGCGCTGCGGTGCTGCATGGTCTCGAATTCCAAGTTGGCAACCGGGCAGGGTCGAGCTAAGAAGAGACATGAGTCTGGCTGAACTGAAAGAGCAGGCCGCGATTCTTCAACCGGAAGAACAGGCGGAATTGGCCGCATTTGTGGCCGAACGATTGCGCCAGGATGATCCCGCCTACCGGAAAGAACTGACGCGCCTCATGGACGACCGAGACCTCAAGCATTGGCAGCGTTGGAGCGATGTGAAGCAAGGATCCCAAGGCTGAATCGCCAGGCGCATGAGTGTGGAATATGTCCTGTTCATGCGCTCGGAGGTCGTCGAGTTCTACCGTTCCCTCCGCCGAGCAGAGAAGGATTCTTTGGCCCGGTTCTTTGATGTGTTGGAACGTTAGCCTACCCTCATCGGCGAGACCACCGAACTGGATACCATCGGGCGCACAGTCCAGGTAAAATTTGTCGGCAAATTCAAGGTGGTCTATTGGGCGGATCACTCCGCGAAGGAAATCAAGATTCTAAAGCTCGACGGTCTCTGAAAGTGATAATCGCAAACTGATACTTCTTCTTCCGTGAGCGACGTGACGCGCATTCTTGACCGTGTTCAGCAAGGCGACCCGAAGGCCGCCGAGGAATTGCTCCCGCTGGTCTATGAGGAATTGCGCAAGTTGGCAGCCGTCCGCATGGCTGCTTTGCCACCCGGCCAGACACTTCAAGCCACCGCGCTGGTCCATGAAGCGTGGCTGCGGCTCGCTGGTTCGGCCAACAAGAACTGGAACGGTCGCGGGCATTTCTTTGGCGCGGCTGCCGAAGCCATACGCCACATCCTGGTGGATCGAGCCCGTCACAAAGCCGCGCAAAAACGCGGCGGCGGCCTCCAGCACATCGACCTCGATCGAGTGGATGTTGCCATGGACGCGGATGACGACCTGATCCTGGCTCTGGACGAGGCATTGACCCGCTACGCGCTGAAAGATCCGCAGGGAGCCGAGCTGATCAAACTGCGTTTCTTTGCCGGGATGCCCAACCATCAGGCCGCCCTCCTCCTCGGCGTTCCCGAACGCACCGCCAAACGCACCTGGGCTTTTGCCCGCGCCTGGCTTTACGAGGAGATTCAGAAAAATCTCTGAATGCAAAAATAGTTGGCCCAATCTGGTCGCGAATTTCGGACTGATAAGCAAAGCAGGTTAAAGATCTGAAATCTTATGTCCGACACGAACAACACCACTGACCGCGAAAAGGATCTTTTCAATCAGGCCATCGAACTGTCCACGCCCGAGGTCCGCGCCACGTTCCTCAAGGGCGCCTGTGGCGCTGATGAACGCCTACACCAGAGGATGCAATTGCTGCTCGCGGCCCACGAAGCGGCCGGTGGCTTCATCCCCACCAAAGATGGCGAAGAAACCGTCCTCGC
This sequence comes from Verrucomicrobiales bacterium, assembly GCA_005777315.1. Lineage (GTDB taxonomy): Bacteria > Verrucomicrobiota > Verrucomicrobiia > Limisphaerales > F1-12-MAGs170 > F1-120-MAGs170. The sequence goes on along the minus strand of SXMN01000321.1, from coordinate 10,001 downwards.
GTCCACGCGCCTCGCGGAAGGTCCCGGCACGCGCATCGGCCGCTACAAACTTCTCCAGCAAATCGGCGAGGGCGGCATGGGTGTCGTATACATGGCCGAGCAGGAGGAACCGGTCCGCCGCCGCGTCGCGCTCAAGATCATCAAGCTCGGCATGGATACGAAACAAGTTGTCGCCCGCTTCGAAGCCGAACGCCAGGCATTGGCTCTCATGGACCACCCGAACATCGCCAAGGTGCTCGATGGGGGAAGCACGGAAGACGCCGCGTCCCTGGGTACGCCGGCATCCTTGCCGGCAGCTTCGGGAAATGCGGGCCTTGCCGGCAGGGATGCCGGCGCTCCCAGGGACACCGGTGTAGCTCTTCCCGCCGGCCGCCCGTACTTCGTCATGGAACTCGTCCAAGGCGTGCCCATCAGCGAGTTTTGCGACAAGGCCAGACTTTCCGCCAAGGAACGGCTGAAACTCTTCATCCTGGTCTGCCAGGCCATTCAACACGCGCATCAAAAGGGCATCATCCATCGCGACATCAAGCCCTCGAATGTCATGGTCACGCTGCACGACAGCGTGCCCGTGCCGAAGGTCATCGACTTCGGCATCGCCAAAGCCACCAACCAGAAGCTCACCGAGAAAACGCTCTTCACGAACTTCGCCACGATGATCGGAACACCGGCCTACATGAGTCCCGAGCAGGCGGAGATGAGCGGACTGGACATCGACACGCGCACGGACATTTATGCGTTGGGCGTGTTGCTCTACGCACTGTTGACCGGCACCACGCCGTTTCCGGAGAAACGCCTGCGCAGCCTCGGCTACGGCGAGATGCAGCGCATCATCCGCGAGGAAGAACCCGAGCCCCCTTCGACGCGTTTAAGCACAATGGCTAACGAACAAAAGACCATCGTCGCGAAAAACTGCGGCGAAGAACTCGTGTCGTTGAGCAACCTGCTCAAAGGCGACCTGGACTGGATTGTGATGAAGTGCCTGGAGAAAGACCGCCAGCGCCGCTACGAAACCGCGAACGGCCTCGCCAGCGACATTCAGCGGCATCTGAGCAACCAACCCGTCATCGCCCGGCCACCGAGCACGGCGTATCGGTTCCAGAAAATGGTGCGAAGGAACAAAGGTGTTGCAGCGGCGGCAGGCATAGTTGCCCTTGCCGTCGCCTTGGGTTTGGTGGGGACTAGCTGGCAGGCGATCCGCGCAATCAGAGCCGAAAGAGTCTCTCAATCTGAAGCCCTGCGAGCGACGCAACAGGCCACACGAGCCAGCGAGGCTGAGAAAGTGGCGTTGGACAAATCAGCAGTCGCGGACCGCGAACGCACGGCAGCCGAAGCCAGCTTGTATGCGGCTCACATGAACCTCGCACAAACCGAACTGGCAGCGGGCAATCTCAGAGTCGCCAAGGATCTGCTCGAACAACACCGGCCGAAGCCCGATCAACGAGACCTGAGAGGCTGGGAGTGGCGTTACTTGTGGCAGCAGTGCCGAAGCGACGAAGCATTCACACTGGGGAATCACCAAGAGCGCCTTACGGGCTTGGCGTTCTCGATCGACGGGCGCCTGCTGGCGACCGCGGATGTCGGAGACTCCAGCGACATAGCCGGCTCAAAGGTGCTGCTTTGGGATTTTGCGTCGCGCAAACTTTTGTCACCGCCGGTGTCGGAAAATGCCGCCGGATCAGTTGCGTTTTCTCCTGACGGACGGCTCCTGGCTTTTGGAACGCTACAGGATGAAATCATGGTCATCGACGTCTTAACACGCGCCGAAGTGGCAAAGTTCCCCGGTCGCCAGCAGCTTTCGCACAATAACGCCCTGCAATTTTCTCCGGATGGCAAATTGCTCGCCGTCGGCGACAAGACCCATTCCATCGCCTTGTACGAAATCGCGACACAACAGAAACGCGTCTCGATGATCGGTCACGAACGCGGTGTGAGGTCGGCGGCCTTCTTTCCTGACGGCACGAAACTCGTTTCCGGATCAGCTGATCACTCGGTCAGGCTATGGGATGTATCAACTGGCCGGCTTCTCAACACCTGGACAAACCATACCAGTGATGTTCAGGGCGTTGCAGTGTCACCGGACGGGCAATCGTTTGCTTCAGCGAGTTGGGACGGGACAATTTGCATACGAAATGTGGCAACCGGTGAGGAAGTCGCGTCCGTAATCTCCACCGAAGCAGGTTGGGCCAGCTCGGTTGCATTTTCTCCCGACGGGAAGACCATTGCTTGCGGAGGTAATGACCACAGCATTCGTATTTGGGATGCAACGACTGCAAAGGAACTCCGCAAGTTCCGCGGTAGTCGCGACGAAGTTATGGCAGTCGCTTTTTCGCCGGATGGAAAAGCATTGGTGAGCGGATCGAAGGACGGAGTCTTAAAAGCGTGGAGCACGGCGCCTAAGCAGGCAGAGATCGCCTTTCTTCCAAAGTTACCGGACTGGACATCCTCAACACTGAGTTGCGACGGGAGATGGCTAATGGAACTCACGACGAATCGCATGTGCCGGGTCATCGAAATTCCAAGTGGTCGTGAAATTGTGCGATACTCTTTCCCAGCCGCATTCACAGATGCCGTCTGTTTTGCGATCTCACCTGATGGCGTGAAGCTGGCCTACGGCACGCGTTCGGGAGCCGTCGGTGTTTTGAATGCGCTCACCGGGAACTCGATCAGGCCGCTCGCTCAACTTGCGGAAGAGGTAAGCAGTTTGAAGTTTTCACGTGACGGGAAAGTTTTGGCAGCAAGCGACAGAGAAAGAGTAATCCTTTGGGACGCGATCTCACATCAGGCGTTTGCCAGCTTCCAACACACTGCAAAGTTTGGCAGTAGTTGGGGCGGTATCACACTGTCACGCGACGGACGGCAACTTCTGACACGATGCGAGGATGGCCGCGCCGAACTCTTAAGCGAGACAACTCAGAAATTTCCCACTGTCTGGAATGCGCATCGCGGCCTCATCATGGATGCCGTCTTTTTTCCAGATGCTCGGCGCGTGGTTACGGCTGGCGCGGATGCCCGGGTCAAAGTGTGGGATTTGGAGACCAAGCAAGAGTTCCTGATTGGCTCGGCACTTAATGCTTTTTGGTCAGTAACACTCAACGACGAAGGGACTCGGCTCGTCGCTGGAGCCGGCGAAGGATTGATCAGGATTTACGATCCCGTTCGCGCTCACTTATTACTCGCCTTGAAGAGCGAAGCATCGATAGAGCGTGAAGTGAAGTTCCTTCCCGGTGATGACACTCTTGTCGCTATTGTCCCAAGCGGCCTCCGTATTTGGCGCGCGCCATCGTGGGCGGAGATCGAAGCGGTCGAGAAAGCCGAGTCCATAACGCCATGAAGTTGCCCGGCTTCTTTGCGATACGATTCCACCCGATTCTCCACCGGCGTTAAAACCTTGATGCCAGAGTCACGCGCTCGACTATCCACCGCTCCACGCCAACAGCACCCGACTCCGCAGTCGTCGGAAAGGTCGTTCCCTGCAAAACCTCAGTCGCGGTTTTCAGGAATGCTCCCGCTTCCACTGTCCCCACCACTCATCGAATGTCTCGGGTTCGCGGGCAATGGAGAGATGGCGACCGTCATGCCACAACACTGCCGCCAATCCATGCGAGAATCGAGTCTCCCAAGGCAGGTGGTACGCTCCGGCATCCATCCACACGAGGTGATCGCCAGGTTCGATGGAACGAGGAAGATTGCACCGGGTGAGCTGATCGAAAGCCATGCATGTGGGACCGTAAACGGTCGTCAGGCATTGTTTGCCAGCGCGCCTGGGCATTGCGAAAAGCTCATGCCCCTCCCATATCGATAGAAGGGCGTTCATGGTCCGCCCGCCGTCGCAGATGAGCTGGCGCAGACCCCGTCGCTCCTTCACATCGAGCACGCGGACCACCAGGACGCCGGAGCGAGCGCTGACGAACCGCCCGTTTTCGAGCCACAACTCTTCGAGGCTCGGAAACTCCACAATTGCCTGATGCAATGACTCCGCGAATTTTTCGAGGCTGAACTCCGCGTCGTACGCCTTGCCCGACCGCGACCGCAAACCGGGTGGCGGCAATCCTCCACCGCAATCGAGGTGCTTCGGAGTGAAGCCGGCCTTGCGGCACGTCCCGGCGATCTCGCGAATTGCGCGGCTGTAAACCTCAGGAGATGCCACGTTGGTTCGGAGGTGAAAATGCGCCGTCTCAATGCGGGCTCCCGCTCTCCGGAGTACACCAAGGATTTCAACCGCCTCATCGGGCGCAAAACCGAATTGTGTCGGCCAGTCCGGCGACTCCGGATCAAACTCTTCCGATGTAAAAAAGCGTAGGCCCAGCTGCCAGTCCAGTTTGAGGGCCATTGGCAAAAGCTCGCGCACTTCAGCAGCGGAGTCGAAATTGACTCGAAGCTCGGGAATTTCGTGGCGATGAAGCCATCGATGTTTTGCCGGACCATTTACGAGGATTTGTCCTGGGAGGAACCCTTCGGCCAATGCGGCACGCAACTCAAACTCGCTGACCACTTCAACCCCTCCTCCGCGATCCCTCCACCAGCCGAGCAAGGGGCGGAGTGGTTGTGTCTTGAAGGAAAGCCAGTGGCGGACCGGAATGCCGAGGTTGGTTTCAACCGCCTTTAGCTCTGCAAGAGCCAGTTCGACAGGGCTGGAAGAAAAGACATAAAAAGGCGTTGGAACTTTTTGGAGTCCTTCCTGGATCAAAGGCTCCCAGAACTGCCTGCGCTGGTTGAGGTTCATCTTGAGTGTTGGAGATGGTGGCATGTCCGGATTTTCAAGAGAACAAACGCCTGAAGTCCGGCCTGCCTCCGGATCACGCCGGCAATTCCGCTCATTTCGTTGGGCTTGATCCTTGTCATAGCAGCGACCGGAGCCGAATCTGCGATGGTGGGGCGCGGTGTCCTCACCGCACCGCAGCGTTGATGGGATGCGCGGATCCGTTAGACGTTTGCGGCGGGCTGAGGACATCCAGCCCTACCGTGTCGCGCATGAGCAGGTCATGGTTCTATGAAAGGGAGGATTTCGCCTGTAGATGGCACGTTCCAGCAGTGGATGGTGACGAGCGTGTTGACCGGAAACACCACAGGCACTGAAACCGTCGAACTGTTGGGGAATCCCACAATTCTCACACTTCCGTCAGCCAGCAGTCGATTATCGATCTGCGCCTTGAAAACAGTCGGTGCACCGGAATCCGGGGTGAGTACCACCTGGATGGGAACGATTCGATTCCAGCCTGTTGCCTTGATCTTGACTGTCAGGTTCGGGTCAGAGCCGAACGGCAGTTGGAGGGTCACAGGGCCGCTGCCCGGCTGGATGACGTTGCCCGCCACTTCGATCACATCCAGCTTGGGAACCAATGGAGGGAACACAAACATGTTTGCACCGACGGAAAGGGAATCCAGTGGTTGAAAATTCAAGCGGAGCTGGCTGCGATCCAGGGTATCCACCCGGATGCGTCCGTGCCCCGCCCAGTCGTTTTGTGTATTGACGTTGATCTCACCCGTGCCAGCAACTTGCGGTGCCACCAGTCGAACGGCTCCGCCGCTCCCAACGTTCCCACCAGCGCCATTGGCCGCTCCTCCGTTTGAAAAGATCTTGCCGCTAATGAGAATGCGAGTGTTCGAGGAGACGAGCACCGCGCCGCCACCGCCACCGCCGCCTTTTCCGGGTGTGCCAGCGGCTCCACCGCCACCCGAGCCGCCGATCATCGGAATGAGAAGTTTGCTTCCATAGATTGCACCCTTGTTCGGGTTACTCCAGGCTGGACTGACAGTCGAGTACGAGCCGCTTCCGGCGCCACCCTTGGAGTGGCTGTCCGTGTTACCACCTTTGCCTCCACCAGGACCATAGCCAGCGCCTGGGGGCACCTCGCCGAAGCCGGGCTTGCCTCCGTCGAAGCCCCCGGGCCCGCCAAGGCCGCCAGTGGGGGTGTTTTCGGGCGCCCGGCTTCCAGAGATATTGATGACGCCCTCGATGGATACATCTCCCTGTGAAAGGATATAGACGGGTGTATTGTGTGCGTTTCGCGTGAAGGAAAGGGTTTTGTCAGGAAGCACCTTCAGGCTTTTGAAGTGGAGGATGCCATCAAGTGGAAGCTCGATGGATTTGTTTTCGTCTATGACCACCTCACCGAGCACTCCAGTACTCCTGTTGTCGAAGCGACCGCCAACACCTTCGCCGATCAAGATGGTGTTTGATGTGCCGTCCGAGATGCCGCCTGGTGTGGCGGCTCGATCAGTGGTCGTGGAGATGAGGGTTGCAACGAAGCACAGCAACGCCAGGCGCAGGCGATCTGTGTGGTGAACGGGGATTGGATGTGTCTTCATGGTCATGCTATTGGGTGGATTGGCTGGCTTGAAATTGAACGGCGACTGACGGCTGGGCGAGAGTAGTTCCGGCATCCTCTGCTTGAAGCTGTGGGGCCGCTGGTAAAATCAGTTCGATCGGCGGTTGTGCCAGGGTCAATCCCTCGTCGAACAAATCGAATTGCGGAGCTACAGGAAGAATCACACTCACCGCGGGAGTGGCGAGGGTCACTCCCGTGTCTTCCACCGCAAGCTGTGGCGCGGCGGGCAAGAGGATCTGAATCGGCGGCAGAGCGATGGTCACGCCAGCATCTATCAAATCCAACTGTGGAGCCACGGGCAGGACGACTTCGATCTGCGGCATCGCCAGGGTCAGACCGGTGTCTTCAGCGAGAATCTGGGGCGCTACGGGCAGGATGACGTTGATCGATGGCTGCCCCAAAGTGTAAGCAAGATCTGGAACGGACTGTGGATCCAGTGGATCGCTTCCACCGGTGACTTCTCCTTCATCCGGCCAGCCGTCGCCGTCGGTGTCCGCCAGAGTTGGGTCCGTTCCAAGCAACGCCTCCTGCCCGTCCCTCAATCCGTCATTATCAGTGTCCTCGTCTCCGTCCTTGATCCCGTTGCCGTTTGTATCTGGTTCAGCCGGGTTCGTGCCGAGAAGCACTTCATAGCTGTTCGGCAATTTGTCCGTGTCGAAATCTTCCTGGCCGTCGCTGCGTCCATTTCCATTGGAATCGAACTTTCCGACAACCAGTCCCAGCGAAGCCTCCAATTCGTCCGGCACGCCATCGCGATCGGTGTCGATTCTGTCGAATACTCGGAACAATCCCAGGAACGGGACGACTGGGTTGCCGGCAAGGTCGGCGAGTGGCGGCTGAATCTGGATCGCATACGTGCCGGGTGGCAGCTTCGCCGGGCTCCGCATCACGATTGCGTTCAGATCAGCGCGATACTCCGCCGTGACGCGAGCCACAATCTGGTCATCAGCCGTGGCTGGTTTGCGGTCCGCGCCAAGGTTCAGCAAACGAGTGCTCCCGGCTGTTACAGTGGAGGGCTGGACGGGCTCGCTGAGGAAAGCCTGAACCGTATCGATGGAGCCCAGCAGGGAACCGCTGGCTGGATTCGATCGTAAAACACGCGGCGGACGGGCATCGGCCACCAGTTGCAGAGTCAGTAGTTCGGTCAAGGTCGAATTGCCGCCAGTGTCGGTTGCTCTTGCTTGCAGAGTGAAACTGGATTTGCCCGCGCCGCGCAAAGGCGCAATGACGCGGGTTTCAAATGGAAAATTTCCATCAATCCGCACCAACCCGCCATCGAGCAGGAATTCCACATTCCGCACCTGCTCGTCGTCACTGACCTCAGCCTGGACGAGCATGAGCTGGCCTTCCTCGGCCTTCCCCTCAGCGAAGCTTGTGAGCAGAGAGATTTGCGGCGGCACTTTCCTGGTGTCCGGTGCCAGGTAATTGATGACCTGAAGCCCGCTTTGTTCATCGGCCACGTAGGCCAGCCCGTTGTACAGGCTCACGGATCGCGCCGCACCTGGCGTCGCAAACTGCGCCACGAACGACGTGGTCACGTCGGGCTTGGACAAATCGTACAGCCACACATCGTGCGTTCCTTCCGGCCGGGGGTTGATGCCTACCGCCGCGACACCCAGGCCGGAGCCGTTCGGGACAATCTGCTTGAATGAGTTTGGTCCCTGGTCTTTCGCCGCACCCACCCGTGTGATCTTTGAGAGGTCGCGCGCGTCGAGCACATCGTATCCGGGGTAGCCCGTTGCGTAGGCGAATCCTCCGCCGACCGCCAGGCGACGGAATTTCGTCAGCCCTTCGGCGAAGAAACTCAAGCCCGTGAAACGGCCAACGACGCGGAGACCTTCGCTTGCCAGCGGGCTCGCGACCAGATCACGATCTGTCAGCACGAAGAGCGTTGCGCCTGCCACCACAATGTCGTGGACCGGCTGACCAACATTGAGGCGATCGATTACTTCGCCGCTCGCAAGATCAATGGCGATCACGTCGCCGCCTGCCAGTCCGGCGTATCCAATGTTCCCGCCCGCCGCCACGGCCGTTACGTCTCCGCCCAGTCCGATCTGTTGGACGATTCGAGGTCTGCCTGGCGAAGACAGGTCGAGGCTGACCAAACCGTTCCCACGCGCCGCCACGGCAGCGAAGCCGCCATCCCATGCCACGCGGTGCGCTTCACCTGAGATCTTCACCTGCGCGGTGAGGACAGGATTGACGCCGCGGATATCGAAGATGGCGACACCCTCGATCGAGTCCGCGACGATGGCGATACCGTTTAACGCCGTCACATCCATCGCCGCGCCGGGGGTGTCCGCAGCCGCGATGACACCGGTGGTCAGTTGGGCTGCGCCATGGGGGTTCAGTCCCTGACGGACCTCGGCGCCGTCCTTGATCCCGTCACCATCTGTATCCGAGTTGTTGGGATCGGTGCCCATGATCAGTTCACTGGCATCGTGCAGGCCATCTCCATCGAAATCCCAGGAAATCGGCGGACCGATTAAAATCGGCGGCAACTCGAGACGACTGCCGCTTTCGCCGGTCCTCACTCGAACATGCCCTTCCCACAAACTTCCCTCCTGGAGGATAAGGATGTCGTACGAACGCTTTGGCCGGAGGATCAATTGGGTGAAAGCGATGCCGGCAGTTCCGGCACGACCCCGTTGCACGACCCGTCCTGTTTCAAGATCGTAAATCGCAAACCGATGCGGGCCGGTCTGCAGAATGAATCCCGGAGGAAGTTTCGCCACCGCGTGTGTCCCGACGGATTGAAGTCCTACCTTGCGTTTGCCGGTGTCTGAACTTGATTCGAGAGGGCCACCACCACCACCTGCTCCTCCACCTCCTCCGGATTCACCTCCGCACTCAGGTGGTTGCTCGCAGAGGCAGGCTTTTTCCTGGGCGGCGTCATACGCGTCTTCACCACCACTTGTCACCGCTTCGTAGTAGGCATGCGCCAGCGCGATGCACTGCGCCTTGTCAATCAGATCGAAAACGCAGTTACATGCCGCCAGCATGCCTTGGAGAAAATTGTCGTCGATCTCTTGCTGAGGCTTGCCGCAAGTATTGTAACCTATGTCATGTGATCGGCAGGCAGGGAAGAAGCTGGCGCACGGCTGGTCCAGATTGGGATTATCGGGAACCACGTAATCCCACCCATCTGGTCCACAGCCGTTGAAATTTTCGGGATCATCAGCCTTGAAGTCCGGGTTTTGCCTGCAGTTCCGGCCGCTTCCACCACGATCGCAAGGAGGACCGCCAATGGGGCCTCCGCCTCCAGTGACGCCCGGTTGCGATCCATGCCAGCCGGGTTGCTTGATGCCAACACCCGGATCGGTTTCCACAAAATTTCCGTCGGCTGTGACTGTCATGGGGCCAATAATCTCCCATGTGCCCGTATCATGATTGAAACTCCAAAGCGCGGATTTCTCGCCAGGACCGGGTTTCAGGCCGGTCTGTGGATCGGGCAGGTTCGGGAAGCGTACAGGAACCGGACGATCGAAATTGCCGGGGCCATCCGTCTGCACTGTGATGACCAGCGGGAGATTTAGGGCGGGCGAAATAATAACTTGAGCAAATGTTAGTTAACGGGGTTCGATGACATAGTTCCATTCCCCGTGGAACTTCGCTGGCGTGATATGGACGCGAGCCAGTTCATCGTCCGAGACGCTCACTCCAGTTTCATAC
>SXMN01000320.1 GCA_005777315.1 Verrucomicrobiales bacterium | reverse complement strand
GCTTGGTGATGGCGTTCAAAAACCTCAAGCCTTGCCCTTCCTGAAGTCGCTGAACCACCGAAATTCACCAGAAATCAGATGCTCGCCATGGCCATTCAACTCTCAACTGTTTTCTCCAATGACTTTGTCACAGCCGTGTCCCTGGTGCAGGATTCCAGCCTTTTGTTTTGACATCGCGAAACGGGTTCGTAATTGAGGAACAGGATTCCGGGCGGGCCGCTACAGGCCAATCAGATCAACTACCCCGGCCAGTTGAATTCATCGAACTTGCTTATGCACCTGTTGTCTGTCGCTTTTGAGCGCCGGTGGAGCCTGTGGAGCCTCATCGCCGTGGCTTTGTCTCCGGGGCGCATCGCTTTGATGGTGGCAATGCTTCTGGTCACGTCTGGCCGTGCTGAGGTGTTGTTCTCGGAAGAATTCCCCTACCAGAATGGTTTCCTCGAAGAGGTGTCCGGCGGGAAATGGACCAGACATAGCGGGGACGCCAATGAAATCGAAGTCGCGGAAGGCTTGGTTGGACTCACCCAAGCTAAATCTGAAGACGTCAACGCGCTCCTTGCCGGCATGCCTCACACCCAGGAAACAACTCCGTCGCTTTACTTGAAGTTCGTCCTGCGCCTGTCCAAGCTGCCCTCGGCCACCGGCGGATATTTCCTGCATCTCAAGGGCACGTCAGCCAGCTCTGGATTTCGCACCCGAATATGGGCCCTAGCTGGCGGAGCAGAAGCGGGAAGCTATCGGCTTGGCATCAGTTCCATTTCAAGCTCGGCACCGACTGCGGTCCATGAGCGGGATCTTCAGCTTGATACCGATTACACCATTGTGGCCTCTCTGCAGCTCGCGGACGGCACGAGTTCCCTTTGGATCGATCCGGCCTCCGAGTTCGATTTGAGCATCAACGGTGACAGCGGTGAATCCGTGTCCATCATCGCTCTGGCTTTGCGGCAGGGATCCGGGATGGGCATCCTCACTTTGGACAACTTGACTGTCGCCACCACTTTTGCAGAGGCCTTGAGCGGACAGACCACCAACGAGGGGCCACCCCAGATCATCGCCCAACCGGAAAACAGGGCGGTGACCGAGGGATCCTCCGTGACGTTTCACATCAAAGCAGGGGGAGCACTCCCCCTATCTTATCAGTGGCAGTTCAATGGCGCTGATCTGAATGGCGAGACGTCGGCGTCGCTGACCCTGAATAGCGCCACCAGTGCCGTAGCCGGGGAGTACCAGGTCGTGGTCAGCAATGCTGAGGGTGCTGTTACCAGCGATCCGGCGACCTTGATCGTGAATCCGCCGATTCCCGGGGAGGGCAAGCCGCCGTTGTTACTTTTCACCAACACTCTGGATCAACTCGTCCGCCCTGGAGACGCACTGACGAGCACGAACCTCACCGAGTACGCGCTGCGACCCAACGAGAAGCTGACAATACAGGCCGTGATCCGGGATCCGTCCGGAAGGAACGTCTCCGTTCGCGCGGTGGACCACGCGCTTCCCAGCCATGTGTCTTGGGACATTCCCCAGGCTGTCGGCCCCGAAGTCAGCGCAACACTTTCGTTTGTTGCCGAGGCTTCTGATGTCGGGGACGCCTTCGAGGCTCAGTTGGAAGCCTCCAACGGCGATGCGACCAATCGTGTGACCTGGAAAATTTATGTTCCGACCGCGATTGAGCAGCAGATGGTCATCAGCGAATTCCTGGCAAACCCAACCGCCAACGCCGCGTCGCCTCACTACAATCCGCTTCGTCGCAAGACTCCCAGTTCATCGTCACGAGTCGGCGTCGAGGATGAGTATGTCGAAATCGTGAATTTGTCCCCGGAAAGCGTGGATCTCCAGGATTGGACTCTGTCCGACTCCGCCGTGATACGTCATGTGTTTGGCGGGCTGGACTTCATACAATCTTCAAATGCGGTGGTTGTTTATGGGGGCAAGCAGACCGGTTCAGAACCCAGGCTGGGCCCTGGTATTTTCGCCGCGCCAGCGAGCCGTGGGACTTCCGGACTGGGATTGAACAACACACGCGACAGCATACTCCTGCGTAACGCCCGAGGGCGGCTCGTTTCGCGGGTCGCTTATGTCAGCTCTCTCCTGAAAACGAATGCTTCCGTGACCCGGTCGCCCGACCTGGACGGGCCCTTCTTCAATCATCTGGCGGCTTCCGGTCTGCATTCCTCTCCCGGCTTGGGAAATGACGAGCTGATCTTCGGCGACGGAACGTCCAGCGGCCCTCCGTTGAAACTGATCGCTACCTTTGGAGCGGGGTTTTCGATTGTACTTCGCTGGAACGTTCAGACCAACCGAGTCTATTCCGTGCTGCGAAGCGCAAGTCCTGCCGGACCTTACGAAGCCGTGGCCACCGGCTTGCAGTTTGATCGCATACAAGGAAGCTTTCCTGATCCCGACGCCGCAATTACTCCCCATCGATTTTACAAAATACGATCACCGTGACGAACGACTCTACAAAACAATCACGAGCATTCACCCTGATCGAGCTGCTCGTTGTCATAGCGATCATCGCCATCCTCGCGGGAATGCTTCTGCCGGCACTCAGCCGCGCCAAGGGCAAGGCCAACGACATCTCCTGCCTCAACAATCTCAAGCAGTGGGGCATGGCCACCCAACTCTTCGTCTCGGACAATGACGATTATCTTCCCATCGACGGCGCGCCGAATGGAACTTCCAAGAACGATGGCTGGTACAACGACCTTCCGGATGCGATTGGCGTGCCGCGATACCACAGCCTCGCATGGCACACGAATGCGAACATTGATCCCGGTCGCACGATCTGGATCTGTCCCTCCAACAAACGGCGGAGCAACGGCAACAACTTGTTTCACTATTGCCTGAACCGAAATGTGAACCGGACAGGAATCGGCAACAAGGTTCGTGTTTCAACGCTGCCGCAGCCATCGCACACCGTGTGGCTCTTCGACAACGGAAAGGCGGCAGCCGTGGCGGAACAGAACAACGTACACACAAATCTTCACGGCGGCGGCGCTCAGTTCACGTTTCTGGATGGTCATGCGCGGCAATTCCGGAATTCGCAGTACTGGGATTTCAAGGAGGACAAAGGGCGCACGAACAATCCGAGCCTGATCTGGGTGCCGGACATTTTTGTCCAGGGGGATTGAATCCATCACCATCGGCGTCTGCCGCGTCCGCCGAGCCGTCGTTGGGCAGGTTGTGTTGATGGAGCCATGCCGTTGGAGATGCTCGGTGTGGGTGGGGCGGTTGGAAATTCGGATTGAACGCGGGCAGCCCGGACCATTTCTTGATGACGGTGCGCATCCGCCGCGCGATCGAGGGTTTTTGCGTGTTGGCCAACTGCAACCTGCCGTCGAGTTGCTTGCCGGTTAGTCTCGAAGCGGGGATGCCGGGTGGAGGTCGGCCAGCACCATCAGGCGCCGCAGGTTTTGGAGACCAGCTCGGTTAAGGTTCAGAGCGAAAACCGTTGCGCGGCCCGTGGGGCTTTGGCCCTCGATTCTCGTTCCGTCCGCTGTCCAGCCAAAGTGATCGCTCCACTGTTGTCGGCGCGGATGAAACAAGGGCACGATTCTTCGCGTGGCCGGATCAGGGGCGGTTGTCTTGGCCGCTTTGTGGCCGTTGCAGCCCTGGCAGGAAAACGCCAGGTTCTCAGGCGTGTCCGTTCCGTCTTCGCTGCGGGGAAAAATGTGTTCAACCGAATAGGGTGAGGGAGTGATTCCCGCGGGAGTGAGGCAATACTCGCAGCGGAAACGGGCGCGCTCGGCCACCAAGCCACGGGTTCGCACTCTGACGCGCTCAGGCATAGGCCGCTTCCGTCAGTCCCATCTCGATCATGAGTTTAGGGACGGAGGTTTTGCGTATGGCGGCAAGTTCGATGAGTGCTTTCAGACGATCAGCTCCAAGCCTTTCGAGCTCATCCGTGAGCCGTAGCAATTGCTGGTGCTCACGCTTCGTAATTGTCTCCTGCCGGAGTTTTTCTTGGAGTTGTTCCAGCCGTGCGCTCTGTTCTCTGCTCAAACCGCGGTTAATGATTCGCATCGAATCGGACTCCTGTGTGGACAAGACGGATCTCCGCCTTTGCAGACGCAGCAACTCGGCTTGCTCAATAACCGTCTCCAACTGGCGTGAGGTGAGCCGCGCCAGGTCTTGGAGCACCTGCGCTGGCGATACTCTCGGCTTTGCAATGTCGGTCGGCACGTGTTCAAAATGTCACGGACATCGCGCGGCGTCAACGTCCTGGCGACACGCTCTGGAAAACGAAGCCGTTACTCATCCACCCCTCACTCAATAATACCACGGCCCAAGGCCCGGAGTGTTCGTGTGCCTGAAGATTGTCCTGCTGCCTGACGACGGCAGGCGTGTGGCGAGCGGTGTGAAGATGGGCCGCGCGCCGAGGTTCACGCTCCACTCCTGGAAATAACTTCAACCTGGCACGTTTTTCCAGGTCACGACAAAGTTCGCACCTTGCGGCGTTCGCGGCAGCAGGCGCAGGATGGAACGCGCACCGGGCGGGTCAGTGCCCGCGCGCCACTCCTGCCAGTTGTTGAACCGGTCGCCGTCGGCGTCCGCCGCATCCGCTGAACCGTCGTTGTGGAGGCTGCGTTGGTGCAGCCTGGCATAGGAGATGAGCGATTGGAATTCGCATCCGCCACCGCTCAAGCTCCCTGCCGAACGCAGTTCCTTTTCCACTCTTCTTGAAGTCAATCACCCGTGGGTAACCAGGCGAGTGTCCACCGAACAGGCGATCACTTCTGTTTGAAATTGAAGAGCTGCGGATAGTCGGCTGGCTGGGGCATCGGGTCCGTGCTTCCCTTGAGAAGCTTGTTCAGGAACCAGAGAGTGTAATCGGCAATCGTGCGGGCCAACTCGCCGGAGAGGGCGAACGTTGTGGAGAGAAACCGCCAACCCAGGTGCCAAAGCACTCGAGGGCAGTTTCGTTGTGGACAGAGAGCGCGCACAACTGAAGGTCAATGCCGCTTGAGTTTTTTCCGCTGACTGTTATCAAACGGTCGTGAGCCGTACCACCGAGGAAATCATTCAGGTTTGCGAGGCTCTGCCGGAAGACAAACAGTCGGAACTCGCTGACTT
The DNA here is from genome assembly GCA_005777315.1 of Verrucomicrobiales bacterium. Lineage (GTDB taxonomy): Bacteria > Verrucomicrobiota > Verrucomicrobiia > Limisphaerales > F1-12-MAGs170 > F1-120-MAGs170. Next base: position 9,640 of record SXMN01000320.1, on the reverse strand, counting down.
CGCCCGCTTCCTTCTCGCGCGTCAGGAGGACGAAGCGTGGGAGCGCCGGCTCGCTTATCCGCAGGCGCGACCGCGACTCGACACTTTCCTGCGCGAGTCCGCCGCCGAAGGCGACGAACCGCTCGATCCCAACCGTCTGTGACCTCGCGCACTCGGCCGAGTTTCTGGCGCGCTTATGGGCGATTAAGAGAACTCAACCGCCTGGCTGCGCGGCGGGCCTATGCGCTCTTCGTGCAAAACCCGGATCATCCCTCGCTCCGCTTCAAGAAACTTGGCGGTTACGACCACGTCTGGTCTGTCCGTATCAACGAGCAATACCGCGCCATCGGCGAACGTCACGGCGACACCATCCCCTGGGTCTGGGTGGGCACACACAACGAATTCGACAACCTTTTTGGCTGAGCGCTCCGCGATGCGCTGGCGGCCGGTTGCTCAAAAGCTGATCAGCGTCCCATTCACGCGCGGCTGCTCACTTTTTTGAAGCCAACCACGCGTTGATAAACGGGCGAGAGACCATCGAGCAGATGGTCGTTCTCGCCCTTCAGGTGTTTGTTCAGGAATGGCAACCCGTAAGCGTGGATAATGCGTTGTGCCTCCATGGACGAGGGCCGAACACCGGCTTCTGGACTTGTGATACGGCTTGGGCTTACATCAGCCGCGAAGACACATGCCAAACACCATTCCGCGTGAAAATTAAGAAAGCAGTCATAACAGCAGCGGGACGCAACCAGAACAGGCTGCCGGTGCAAAACCTGGTGGATCGTGATGGAGTTCAGAAGTCCGCGCTTCAGATCATCATCGAAGAAACGGTGAGCGCCGGAGTGGACGAGATCTGCCTCGTGATCTGCCCGGGAGACCGGGAGATTTACAATGCCGCCGCCGGGAGCTGGGCGCATCGTCTTCATTTTGTGGAGCAGAAGGAATCGCTTGGTTATGGCCACGCCATTTATTGCGCCCGGGATTTTGTTGCCGGAGACTCATTCCTGCATCTGGTGAGCGATCATCTTCACGTGAGCGGGGAGGCTTTGAGATGCGCGCAACAGTTGGCGAATGTGGCTGAGGCCGAGGATTGTGTGGTTTCAGGGGTGCAGGCGACTCGTGAGAGCCAGCTTCCTTTTTACGGCGCTGTCGGCGGGCGCGGCGTTCCAGGCCATGCCCGCCTCTATGAGGTGGACAAGGTTTTGGAAAAGCCGACGCCCACCGAAGCCGAACAGCACCTGATCGTCCCAGGGCTTCGCGCCGGACATTACCTGTGCTTTTTCGGAATGCACATTTTGACTCCGTCGATAATGCCGATCCTTGGCGAGTGCCTTGCTGGGAGCGCGCGCGAACCTGTGACCCTGTCGAGCGCGCTCGCGCGCCTGGCGGAACGGGAGCGGTATGTCGCCTTCCAGATCGCGGGACGCCGATTCAATCTCGGGCTGAGGTTTGGCCTCTTCAATGCGCAGCTCGCGCTCGCGCTCGATGGAAAAGATCGAGAGGAAGTGCTGGCTCAAATGCTTGAACTGCTCGCCCAGCGTCCGTCCCGGTGAGATTCGATGGATGAAACTTTTCGAATGGAAAGCTTCCCGCCAAGGAACAACGCATGCTCCAAACTGAAAAGACCGCTGGCTGAGGAATGAGAACTCGTCTTGTCGAGATCATCACAGCTTCCGCCCCGTCCATTCGGGACCGCTCCATTGACTCTGTGTGCGGTGCTCTGAGCGCCGACGAACTTCTGGCGGAGTGCCGGGGGCTGGAAGAATTCAGGCGCGAAAGTTCCAATCTTTATGATCGGGTTCGGGCTTTGTTCTTCCTCTACTCGATTCATCGCTTTCATCTTCCGGCTCGTATCGGAGTGAATCCTCGCGGGCTGATACCGTTTGCCGGTTACGAGAGCCTGTTAAACCGCCGGTTCGATGAAGCCATCGCCGCCTTTCTTTATGCCCAGGAGCAGCAGGGGCCCAGCGAGGCGGTTTCGAGCGCGCTCGCCTCGGTTTATCACAGTCTCGCGTTTCAAACCCTGGCCAACCAGGTCCGGCGCAGCGTACGCTCGGTCAGGGGAAATCAATGGATGTTTCGCACCGGCCATACCTTCGACCATCCGTTGCGCGTCAGGCCGGAACTCCTGACAAAACCGGACAGCGCCAGCGCCTTCCCCATCCTTCGAGAACTCACGCCTGTGCGGATGGATCTTTCGCACAGCGCATGGAGCGACATCTTTTTTCTCGGCATGGATTATCCCGAGGGCGCAAGAGTCCTCAACGTCTCCATCGATCTCGGTGTGCATGGCCGTGATGCAACTCCGCGTCCACCGGTGGAAGCTTATTTCCGGGTGATTGACGAGCCGGTGCTGCGCCTGACCAGCGTCGATCTCGCGGCCACCGCCGACCTGACGAACCTGGCGGAGGTATTCGATTTTGCTCGTGATCACCTGGGGTTGCTCAAGGCGGCTGTGATCGCCTCGGGGATCGTGCCGCCGGGCATGGAAGGCTCCAGCCAGAGTTTGGCGGAACTGCTCGGAAGGCTTGCAGGCGCAGGCCGGGGCATCGAACTGGTGAGCAGCGTGAACAACATTCCGAAAGGTTCACGCCTGGCTGTTTCCACAAATCTCCTTGGCGGTCTGATCGCAGTTTGCATGCGCGCGACTGGACAGGCTAAATCATTGACGGGTTCCCTGGCCGAGGAGGAACGGCGCCTCGTTTTGGCCCGTGCGATTCTGGGTGAATGGATCGGCGGATCAGGCGGCGGCTGGCAGGACTCGGGAGGTGTTTGGCCGGGAATCAAGCTGATCGAAGGCGCTCTGGCGGGTGAAGGCGATCCGGAGTTCGGCATCAGCCGGGGAAGATTGCTGCCCCGCCATCAAATCCTGGATGAGACAAAAGTCCCGCCAGACGCGCGCCGCAAGCTTCAGGAAAGCCTCGTTCTGGTGCATGGCGGCATGGCGCAAAACGTCGGCCCCATTCTCGAGATGGTCACGGAGAAGTACTTGCTCCGCTCCGAGGCGGAATGGAGCGCGCGCGGCGCCGCAATTGAAGTGCTCGATGAAGTGCTGGGCGCGTTGCGGTCGGGCAATATCCAGGGTCTCGGCGGCGCGACGACCCGAAACTTCTTCGGCCCGATCCAGTCGATCATCCCGTGGGCGAGCAACAATTACGCGGAGAGATTGATCGCTCGGTGTACTGTCGAGTTTGGGACGGATTTCTGGGGCTTCTGGATGCTCGGTGGAATGGCGGGCGGCGGCATGGGATTCATCTTTGCGCCCGAGGCAAAGGCGAAAGCGCAGTCGCGTCTCCTGGAGATCATGGGGCAAACCAAGCGTGAGATGCACCACGCGCTTCCATTCGCGATGGACCCGGTTGTCTATGACTTTGCCATCAATGAACGGGGAACTTTCGCGGAACTTCTGCCCGCCGCGGATGCGCTGATGCCAGGCGGATATTATGGATTGGTGGTGCCTTCACTGCTCCGGGCTGACGCACGACAACTTTCGTCCGCGCGCCGCGCCGAACTGGATCGCTTTGGCGCGGCCTGCCGTTTCAAACCGGAATTGCGCGGAATGGTCCAGACACTTTTCGACCGCCTGTTCCCGCCGATGAAAGAAAAGAGCGATCCAACCAACACGCTTGAGGCGCTCCTCCTCGAGAACGGATTTGATCGCGAGCAGCACGAACAGATCCGCTCCGACCTGCGGAGCGGGCGGATTGGTCTCGCGCAAAACCGCCTTCCAGCAAGCGCTCAAATCACCGATGTCACACCGGAGGACGTGTTGGACGCCACGGGAGTGCTGGATGCTGGCTGGCGCGAGGCAGGCATCGATGCGTTGCGGCGCGGAACAGTCGCGGTGGTCAGTCTCGCCGGAGGCGTTGGCAGCCGGTGGACCCAGGGAGCAGGCACGGTCAAGGCGCTGCATCCATTCTGCAAGTTCCAAGGGCGCCATCGCACTTTCCTCGAATTGCACCTGGCGAAAAGTCGCAAATCTGGCCGTGTTCACAACACCGATGTTCCCCACATCTTCACGACGAGCTACATGACACATGGGCCGACGGAGGACTTTCTCCAACGTCAGGGATATTATGGCTACGGTGGCCATTTGCTGTTGTCACCCGGAAAGGCGATCGGCTTGCGGATGATTCCGATGGAGCGCGATTTGCGCTTCGCCTGGGAAGAAATGCCCCAGCAGCGGCTGGATGAACAAAAGCAGAAGGTCCGGGAAAGCGCCCGAGCGGCGCTCATCGGCTGGGCCAAAGGCACGGGAGAAGGTTCCGACTATACGGACAACCTGCCGCTCCAATGCCTTCATCCCATCGGCCACTGGTTCGAGGTTCCCAATCTTCTCCGTAACGGTGTCCTCGCACGCCTGCTCTCGGACCGCCCCGGACTGAAACATCTGTTGCTCCACAACATCGACACGCTCGGTGCCAATCTCGATCCGGCCATTCTTGGCGCGCACATCACTTCAGACGCTTGTCTGAGCTTCGAGATGATCACGCGAAGGATCGAGGATCGTGGCGGCGGCCTGGCGCGCGTGGATGGACGCGTTCGATTGGTGGAAGGGCTGGCCATGCCGCACGAACGTGATGAGTTCGCGCTTTCCTACTACAGCTCGATGACGACTTGGATTGATATCGACCGTCTTCTGACCGTCTTTGGATTGAGCCGGGAAGATCTCCACGACGAAATCAAAGTGACGAGATGCGTCCGCCAGCTTGCCTCGCGGATGCCAACCTACGTCACGCTCAAGGAAGTAAAGAAGCGTTGGGGCCAGGGACAGGAGGATGTCTTTCCGGTCGCACAATTTGAAAAGCTATGGGGCGATATGGCTGCGCTTCCAGATATCGCGTGCAAATTCATCGTTGTGCCGAGACAGCGCGGGCAACAACTCAAAGATCAAGCGCAACTCGATGGCTGGCTCCGGGATGGTTCCGCCGCCCACGTAGATTCGCTTTGCGAGTGGGAGTAGTCCGCAAGGAATCCTGTATTGCCATACGACAGCATGGCCAGCGCATTAACTTATTGTCGCGTGCAGGTAAGATTTTCCGCCCCATCCGACGTACGCGCTCGAATCTTGCCAGAACCAAGGCGGGTTGAGTGGCTTGCCGTGAGAGATCGACGTTGTGAGTAATAGCCCTCTTGCCGATCTCGGCCATTATCTAATGGTTGTCGGTTGAAGATACTGACAGTGCCGGCCCATCACAGTTCATCATCCGGATGGCTTCGGATGAAAGAGACCTGTATCGACAGGTGATCGGCGAGGATAACCAGATTGTAGATCAAAACGCGTGTATTTTACTTTGCGTGTCTTTCCTCCAGGATCTATCTCATCGCCGCCGGCAGGATATACTTGATCTGGATTTCATCCGACGGGGACTGCTCGTTATAATTTCCACCAGTAATCACCGCCACCAGGTCCAAGGTTGGCCATAGATAAATCCTTTGTCCCCCATTTCCCTTCGCCGTCACACCGTCCATTCTCGTCCCGTCCACATTCAAAAACTGCCGCCACCACAAGTATCCGTATTCGGTGCCTCTCACAACCGAATGCCTGGAAAGGGAATCTCTAACCCATTCCCGCGAGATGATCTGTCTCCCTTTCCACTGTCCCTCATTCATGTAAAGCAATCCAAGTTTCGCCATGTCACGTGGGCGCATGTGCAGCTGGCAGGCGTCATCAAAACTTGAACTGTCCGGCTTAAAGTTCCATCGATAATTGGTAATGCCGAGCTGGCTGAACAGGTTTCCAGCAGCAAAGTCGGGAAGCTGCTTGCCGCTCGCCTTCTCCACAATCCGACCGAGCAGAATGACTCCGCCCGAGCAATACCTTCCGGTCTTTCCCGGAGGCTCAACCATCGGGAGGTTCAAAATGAATTGGGCCCAATCGGGACTGGCATTCATTTTTTGCTCCTCCCCTGGCGACTCCGGGTTGCCGTCTTCACACGCGAGCCCGGACTCGCACGTCAGCAAATGCTCCACCGTTATGGCTCGCTTTTCCACTGATAGATTCCTGATCTCGTACTCTGAAAAAAAGGGAACGACGTTTTCCGTTTTGCTCGGGATCAGTTTCTTGTCCAGCGCGATTCCAACCAGCGCCGACACTACACTCTTCGTGGCGGACCGGAGTTGATGCAGCTTGTCCCGGTCGTACTGGTAGAAGTATTCCTCCAGGACCAACTTCCCTTTTTTGATCAGGAGAACGCTATCAACATTTTTGTGAGTCTCGTTTGCAATCTGCTCCACCATCTTTCCAATCAAGGCTACATTGAGCCCTGCGTCCTGGAGCGATCCGACATCCAATCCATCCTTTAAGTTCGGTGGAATTGACGCTGTGAACTGATATGGTGCGTTGCTCGGTGGCCGCCGGGCGAACCACATCGTCTCAGGAAATGCCGCGTCCGATATTCGACGGAAGAAGTTTGTCGCCCTCTCCTGATGGAACCGGTATCCCGAGATCCGACCCGATTCCCCTCGCTCGAACACCACTCGCGAACCTGCGCGATCCGCAAAGACACCTTCACTCAACCTCTTCAACGGATACTTCGCCTCGTCAAGAATCGCGTAAAGAACACCATCGCGTGGAGACCCGGCAATTTGAATCGAGGCCCCATGGAGATATTCGTAACGCCCATCGAATTGCTTCAGACCTTCTTCCAGACGCGCCTGCGCCAACCCTCTCCCCGAAAAAAGCGCTTGGACCAGCAGCGCCAAGGCAAACCACCCTTTCCGATACCTGGAACGGAATAACTGGGTCATATCGCATGCTCCACAACTACCATAACAAGAAAAGACAAAATCGAGCGATCAGCCGTTGGCCATTCTAAGAGCCTGTAATCATGCCGGGTTGGAAAATGAAAGAAGGGGCGATTCCCCAGTGATTTGAAGCGTCGCCCCGGCTACTCGACATTATTCGATGCTACAGAAAATGATCCTGTTGCTTTGCCAGCTCCGTCATTGCCTTCTTACGCAAGCAGCGGCGTGACGACGTGCCCGTGCACATCTGTCAATCGTCGGTTGATGCCGTTGTGGTAAAACGTCAGTTTCTCATGGTCGATGCCGAGCAAGTGCAGGATCGTCGCGTGGAAATCATAGATCGTCACAGGATTTTCGGAAACGAAGTAGCCCACCTCGTCCGTTGAACCGTAGCTGAAACCCTTCTTCACCCCGGCTCCGGCGAGAAAGCAGGTGAACGCGTCGGGATGATGATCGCGTCCCGGCGCGCCGAGTCCCTGCGTTGCTGGACTGCGACCAAACTCCGTGCTCCAGATGACCAGTGTGTCCTCCAGCATCCCACGTTGCTTCAAATCCTGGATTAGAGCGGCCACCGGACGATCCATGACCGCTGCCTGGTTGTCGTGGTTTTCCTTCAGATTCTCGTGGCCGTCCCAGTTAATGCGCGGACTGCCGAACGAGCCGCCGTTGAAGAGTTGCACCACCCGAACGCCCCGCTCCAGCAATCGCCGCGCAAGAAGACAGTTTCGTCCGAAGCCTTTCGTCTGCTCATCCTCCAGCCCGTAGGCCCGACGGGTGGACTCGGGTTCACCGGAAAGCTCCGTGGCGTCGGGAACGCTCATTTGCATCCGCGCAGCCAGTTCGTACGAGCGCAATCTCGCGGTGAAAGCTGAATCGCCGGCGTTTGCTTCGGCGAATTCACGATTCATGCGTTCGAGAAAATTCATCCCCGTTTGGCGTGCCTGCGTACTGATACTCGAAGGCGTGTTCAGGTCCGGGATCGGCTCGGAAGCCGAAGTGCGAAACGCCACGCCCTGGTAATTCGCCGGCAGAAATCCGGCTGTCCAATTAATCGACCCTCCAGCGGGCAACCCTCGCGAATCCGGCAGGACGACAAACGCTGGTAGATTCTCGTTCTCAGTTCCGAGCCCGTAATTTAGCCAGGCCCCCATGCATGGAAAGCCATTCATGGTGAATCCGGTGTTCATCTGAAAACTTGCCGGGGTGTGGTTGTTGCTCCTGGCCACCATCGAATGGATGAAACACAGATCATCCACGCAACCGGCCAGATGCGGGAGAACGCTGCTCACCCAATGTCCAGATTGACCGCGACGTCGAAACTCGTATGGACTCTTCATCACGTTGCCCGGCTGGCCGAAGAATCCCTTGTTCTCACCCTTTCCGGAAAGCGGCTTGCCGTCGAACCTGGCCAGCTCCGGCTTGTAGTCAAAAGTGTCGATGTGGCTGACACCGCCAGCGCAGAAAATCTGAACCACGCGTTTGGCGCGGGGAGCCAGGTGGAGAGTTTTCGGAATTATCCCGCCTGGAGTCACTCGATGTTTTGCGACCTCGGCCCCGATTGCATCGCGCTGCAACATCGAGGCCAATGCAATGCCCCCGATGCCACCCGCCGCAGTCCACAGGAAGTGCCGGCGCGGCATGACATCGTCGCCATCTGTCGCGGCGGACCGGGGATGTGGCTTGAGCGTTTCAGTCATGTAGTGCGATTGGGCTTGCGACCAATGTGGGCAAACTTCCGCTTCAAAACAAGTCCGACCTCGTGTCGTGGCATGCGCATGGTGGACCATGATCCTCGACAAGGAGGGTGAATTGAATTTAGCGATGCACCGCTTCGGGTTCTCATTTGCTTGGCGCATGCCGATCAAATGCTGGCAGGATTGCCTGCGGAAATGGCCCAATCTGACGTAGCGGGCTCTCACGCTGATCAACTTTCAAACTGCTGGACAACGATTGATCGATCAGATCGCTTCCTGCCCTCCATGTAGTCGCTGAACTACTGGGATTCCGCTGAAATCAGATCCCCATGCGGACCGCTCAATCCTCAACCCCTTCCCACGCCGACCTTGGCGACGGCCATGAGTTCAAATGCGAGATGCGCGAAACAAGGGTTGATTCCCGCGCTCCAGTGAAATTAGATGTCTCCGTCCTTGCCGCCAGAGTCTGGCAAGGCCAGCGCGTCCGTAGCTCAATTGGATAGAGCTTCTGACTTCGGATCAGAAGGTTGCAGGTTCAAGTCCTGCCGGACGCACCATTAACCATCGATTGGTTAGGTGATTTTAGGACTTCCCGTTTTTTCGACGCTCAGCCCTCCCTTTGCCACTTTTGCGGTCTTGACGGCTCTCTCCTGTCGCGCCCCAAACCACCTTCCCTGCGTCTGTGCAGGTTGCAACCCGGGGAGACGGTGGAGCGGGGTGAAGCAGCAACCAAAATACACCGCCGAGACGGGACGAACACGGCGCGGCGGAGCCGCACCCAAGGAGCGTGGAATTCCGCGTTCCGAAAACCTCGCGACACGCGACGGTTCGGATGGATTGCAGTGCAGAGAAGAAACTGCTTTCAGAAGCCTCAGCGGTGCGTTGCATGCTGCCAGGCGCGAGTGCGTCTGTTAGGTCTAACCGCCTGCCGGTGCCCACGAGGCTCGTCACCAATTTCCAATTGCGCAGGTTCGCCGACGCTTCGATGAAATACGTCCGCCCTTGATTGTTGAGTTGAATCAGGGCGGATGGAGACAGCCCCACGGTCGATTTGTCGATTGAGAACCGGATTCGCGAGATACTGAGGAGACCGTGGGATAGGCTACAAATCTTGACGGCGGCACAGACGCACCTGCTTCGTTGCTCACTTGGTCGGAGGCCGCTGCGGGCATCCTCCCGCGTTCGCGCCTCGCATCTGCATCTGTGGCGCTCGCCATCAT
>SXMN01000319.1 GCA_005777315.1 Verrucomicrobiales bacterium | reverse complement strand
GTATGAAACTGGAGTGAGCGTCTCGGACGATGAACTGGCTCGCGTCCATATCACGCCAGCGAAGTTCCACGGGGAATGGAACTATGTCATCGAACCCCGTTAACTAACATTTGCTCAAGTTATTATTTCGCCCGCCCTAATGGCGCTTTCGTTGATCGGAGCAGGTTCGTCCATCAAATCCATAACGCTTGTCGCGATCTTGGTCGGTGTTGAACAACGTCTCGCTGAACAGCACGGCATCGATCTCTCCCTTATGGATGAACGGGCAATGTCGCAAAGCCGGAGTCCCTTTCGCACGATTGGCACACTCACGGATTACTTGGAAGCTCTGATGCGGGGGAAAACGGCGTGAGTGAGGAACAGAAAAGGGTCGCCCTCGTTACAGGCTCTCGAACCGGGATTGGTCGTTATTTGGCGGAACACTTCCTTAATTCCGGACTTTCGGTTGTTGGTTGCAGTCGGACTCCTTCAGATCTCGTCGCTCCAGGCTACCAACACCATCTGGTGGATGTCGGTGACGAGACCCAAGTGGTCGAGATGAGCAGGGCAATCGGGCGTCAGTTCGGTCGTTTGGATATTCTCATCAACAACGCGGGCATCGCTTCCATGAACTCAGCGCTGCTGACACCTCTGTCATCTGCCGAATCTGTCTTGCGAACCAATTTCCTTGGGTCCTTTGTTGTCGCCCGAGAGTCAGCCAAGCTCATGATGCGGCATCGCACCGGTCGAATCGTAAGCTTCAGCAGCGTGGCTGTTCCGTTGCGACTGGAGGGCGAGGCGATCTATGCAGCGACCAAAAGCGCGGTCGAATCCCTGACCCGGGTGCTCGCCAAAGAGCTGGTTCGATACGGAATCACAGTCAACGCCATTGGGCCGGCGCCGGTGAAAACGGAACTCACACGATCGATACCGGCGGATCAAATGACGGCGCTGCTTGAACACCTTCCTCTCCCGCGATTCACGACCTTGGAGGAAATCGCCCACGTTGTGGATTTTCTCATTCACCCGTCGAGCGATGGCGTTACAGGACAAATCTTGTATCTCGGAGGCGCTGGATGAGCCTTGACTGGTTATTACAGCGTTTCGAGAAGGCTGGTCATATTCCCGCCATCATCGAACGTGACGAAGAGTTCTCATACGCCTGGCTTGCGGCGAGAGTGACTTTCTGGCGGAACGAGTTTGGATCGATCGGCATTAATTCTGGCAGTGTGGTTGCTTTGCAGACGGCGTTTAGTGGCGACGGCTGTGCCCTGCTGCTTGCGCTGGCGGATTACGGATGCATTTCGGTACCGATATCAATTTCAGGCTCGGCACAAATCGAGCGGTCCTGCTCGCTGGCGGAAGTCGAGTTTTTGTGGCGAGTTGGTTCCAATGGAGCGTGGGATTGCACGAGAGTGGGAAAGCTCCCTGGGCATCCCTTGACACTATCGATAATCGAACGAGGCCTTCCGGGCCTCATTTTGTTTTCATCGGGTTCCACAGGTGAATGCAAGGCGGCGTTGCATGATCTGACGAAGCTCCTCAAGAAGTTCGAAACGAGAAGGCCGGCGATGAGAACGCTGGCGTTTCTCCTCTTTGATCACATTGGCGGACTCAACACGATGTTTCATGTTTTCGCAAACGGAGGCACGCTGGTGCTGGCGGACGATCGAACGCCGGATCAGATAGCTTCGTTGATCGAGCGGCATCGAGTTCAATTGCTCCCAACGACACCAACCTTCTTGAACCTTCTCCTAATGTCTGAAGCGCAGCTCCGCCATGACTTCTCTTCCCTTTGTTGGGTGACTTATGGTACGGAACCGATGGGTAAATCGACACTCCTTCGCCTCACGCAAGCATTGCCTCATGTCCGATTTTCACAAACCTACGGTCTTTCCGAACTGGGAATTCTCAGCTCCAAGTCCGAAGCATCCGACTCCCTCCGAATGCGAATTGGTGGTGAGGGATTCGAGACGAAAGTGCAGAACGGTACACTTTGGATTCGCGCCGATTCGGCGATGCTGGGGTATCTGAACGCTCCATGGCCATTCGATTGCGACGGTTGGTTCAATACTGAAGATGTCGTCGATATCGATGGAGATTTCATTCAAGTCATGGGCCGTCGATCGGATGTCATCAACGTAGGCGGCGAGAAGGTCTTCCCGATTGAAGTCGAGGATGTCATTCAGGATCTTCCAAATATCAAGGAGGTTATTGTATCTGGTGAACCGAATTCAATCACTGGGCAGACCATCGTGGCATATATCCAGCCGAACGAACCGGAAGATATCATTTCGCTTCGAAGACGGATTCGCGTGGCGTGCGCCGAAAGATTGGCTCCTTTCAAGATTCCCACCCGGGTTCAACTTTCCACGGAGCAAGTCACAAGCGCGAGATTCAAGAAACTCCGCCGGACATCCATTCCGGTTGAAGTGCTCGCGACTTAGTCTCCTTTCAGACTGTTTTCATTTTGTGCCACGCAAGTTAGTCATCCTGGTCACGGTCTTCTCACTCCTTGTGTTTGGACTCTGGGCGTTTCCATTCTTTTGGTACCGGCCACCGGATGTTGATGCCAAAGGCTTTTCCTGGCTTGCGGAACAAACCAATGTGGCCGGTTGGAAATTCTCTTCGACACCGGTAGGAAAGGCTGCTGAAGCTGTTCTTGTCGCGGACAGGCTATTCAATGGAGAGTTTTCCCGCCCAGACGGTGCCACGATTCAAGCGTATGGTGCCAAGCGTTACATCGAGAAGGAGAATGAAATTGGTCTCTTCTCTCATACACCGGATCGCTGCTGGACGGCGATCGGCTGGAGCATCGAACCAGGGTCTCCGGATCACATTGAAACTGAACTTCATGGGTTGCGCATGATTCTTGAGCGCCGGATCTTCGTCGCTCGCGACAAACGTCAGTTGGTCTATTTCGGCGCTGTGGTCGGTGGGAAACCTCTTCCTTATAGACTCGATCAGTACAGGAGTGCCGCTTCGCAACCATCCTACGTGGGGAAAGGCGACACGTCGGGCACATGGCGGCGGCTCGCGCAGACTCGATTGTGGGGATGGGCATGGGAGTCGTTCGTGAATCGGACGCCACTCGCTGGTCCGCAGCAATTCATTCGAATCTCGACACCAATCAACGGTGTTGATCCAGCGGCAGCGGATCAGATGCTCAAAGAGTTTTTACCGCAATGGTTGAAACCCACACCCTATCGCACCGAATTTGATTCGTGGCGGTCTCAAATGAGGTAGCCGCTCTGATTGAGGTTAAAACCCGGATTTCTTGGAGCTCACGGAAGCGCTGGATTCCATTTTCATCCTCACGGTGCAATCTGTGGTCCATTCCCCAAGTCGTGTGAAAGCAACATCAGCGAAACCAGTCGTTGTTTCCGAGTGGATGTTGCTGGCTGCGCTGGCCCCGTCATGGCTGGCCCTGAGCTGGCTGGTTAGCAAGGCAAAATGGTTTTGGACGCACAATCCAGAACTGCAGTTTGGTTGGGTCATGTTGCTGCTTTGCGGTTATCTCCTGTGGGAAGCGTGGGAAATCAGACCTCAACCCGTCTGGCGCCTGGACTCGTCCGTGGTCTTGTCGTGTGTTGCCGGATGCGCCCTTCTGGCGATTACCCAACTCTACCAAGCAGCCTATGGACTGACGGCCGCCAGCATGAGTGGCCTGGCGATGGGGGCATTGCTCGTCATCGCGGGCAATCTGGCGACGGTTTTCGGCTGGAACGGCGCGCGTCATTTTGCCTTTGCCTTTGCCTTCATACTCTTCTCCCTCCCGATTCCCTCGTTCATCTACAGCCCGATTGTCCTTGGACTCCAGAAGATCGTGGCGGTGATCAACGTTGAATTGCTCAACCTTGCGGGAATCGCCGCGATGCAGACTGGAAGCTTGATTCGACTCCCCACGGGAACAGTCGGGATCGATGAAGCTTGCAGTGGCATTCGAAGCATGCAGTCCACAATCATGGCGACGCTTTTCATTGGTTATCTGACATTGAAGTCGCTGTCCCTGCGCGTCATGCTGTTTGGGCTTGGAATTGGACTCGCCATCTTCGGGAATTTGATACGTTCGTTGTTCCTGAGCTTCGTGGCCAATGCGCAAGGCGTACAGTCAATCGAAAGGTTCCACGATGCTGCCGGCTGGTCGATTCTCCTGTTCACTGCCGCAGGCGTGGCGCTACTTGCGTTTCTCCTCGCGCGAGTCGAAAAGAGAAGCCACTCCAAGATGTACGTTCATCCTGGCCTGGGAAATTGCTCCGCAGATCAACGCTAATTCAGAAAGAATTATCGACTGTGGTGAGTGCATTCCTTTAGCGCCAATCAGCGAACGTGAGCGGTTTTAACATCACTCATCCCTGATGTCGCTGAGCACAATATCTCCATCAAAATCGAGGTCGCTCTTTGGTAAACGGGTTTTCGACACGCTTCTTGTCGTTCTTTCCGCTCCCCTATGGCTCCCGATATTTCTCATCGTAGCCTTCCTCGTTCGATGGAAACTCGGGAAACCCGTTTTCTTTCGGCAATCGCGTCCCGGACTCAACGGTTATGTCTTCCTATTGTTCAAATTCCGGACGATGAGTGACTCTCGCGACGCGGATGGAAAGCCCCTCTCAGACTCGCAACGTCTTCTGCCGTTTGGTCGATGGCTTCGATCGACCTCGCTTGATGAGTTGCCTGAGATCGTAAACATCCTCCGCGGAGAGATGAGTCTAGTGGGACCGAGGCCTTTGCTTACTCAATACATGTCCCGTTACTCGCCGGAACAAGCACGACGGCATGAGACGTTGCCGGGGCTCACCGGCTGGGCCCAGATCAATGGTCGAAACGCAATTTCTTGGGAGGAGAAATTTGAGTTCGATGTTTGGTATGTAGATCACCGTTCAGCGTGGCTCGATTTACGAATTCTTTTGAAGACCGTGAAGAGTGCGCTCCGGCGGGAAGGGATCAGCGCCGACGGGGAAGCCACCATGCCTGAGTTCATGGGTAACGCCACCTCTACGGTCGGCTCTTCAGGAAGGTCGGCATCCCTGAAGTCGGTTTCCTATTCAACGAACCGGCAAGACACCGGCGCTCCCAGCTTACGCTAATGGTACGCCGGTCCATGAACTCGATGGCGCCCAAAGCCACCGAGAATCTCACACGATGAAGCTTTTCGATTCTTTCCGTTCCGGCACATATCGATTCGCTCTGTTGCTCGTGGTTTACACCGTGGGCTTGAGTGCGACCTGGTGGCTCGCGCACTTGCTGCGATTTGATTTTAATATTCCGAGTCCTCATCGCGAAGAGATACTTCCGAATCTTCTTTGGGCTCTGCCAGTGAAACTAGTGCTCTTGTTCCTGGCTGGACAGTTTTCAGGCCTGTTGAGTTTCTTCAGTCTCCCCGACCTTCGCCGGCTTGCTTTTGCAATGGTTGTAAGTTCCGTTGCCGTTCTTGTAGTGGGTCGTTTCGCAGGAAATCCTTACGTTGTTCCAAGGGGCGTGGTCTTGATTGATTTCGTGCTCTCCCTCTCCACCCTTGGTTTGATTCGTGTTGGCTTCCGTCTTCTTCGCGAACGCTATCTCTCTCCGCAAAGCCGGCCGCAGCGACGGATGCGCCGTGTTGGGATTATCGGGGCCGGCTCGGCTGGCGCCAGTCTCGCACGTGAGCTTTTGACGAAGCGTGGGCTTGGCCTGAGCCCGGTGGCATTCTTCGATGATGACCGGAAGAAGTGGCGTTCGCGAGTCCATGACATTCCTGTGGTGGGTCCTCCGGAATCGCTGCTCAATCCAAAGCTCAATCTGGAGTTGGAAAAAGCAATCATTGCCATGCCATCGGCCACGGCGAAACGAGTGGGTGATGTCGTAAAGATTCTACAACAGGCGCATCTTTCATTTGAAACGGTGCCTGCCCTGGATCAACTGGCAACCGGACAGGTTCGCGTCAGCCAGTTGCGACAGATCGAAATTCAAGATTTGTTGGGGCGGGATCCTGTGAAGCTCGACACGGACAATATCCGCGAAATCTTGCACGGGAAAATTGTGATGGTCACAGGAGCTGGTGGAAGCATCGGTTCCGAATTGTGCCGGCAAATTGTCAGTTTCCACCCTCAACGGCTCCTCCTGGTCGAACAATCGGAGGTTCAGATCTTCATCATCGAACAGGAACTGATTCAGGCTGGTCACGGATCGATCATCCTGCCGCTGGTGGCGGACGTTTTGGATCAACCAAGGATGAGCTATATTTTTGAGCGCTTCCGCCCCGGAGTGATCTTTCACGCCGCCGCTCATAAGCACGTTCCCATGATGGAAAGCCAGCCCGGAGAAGCCATCAAGAATAACGTGCTGGGAACGGCGCAGGTCGCGGAGCTTGCTGTGACACACCGTGCTGACCGGTTTGTGCTCGTCTCGACGGATAAAGCGATCAATCCGACCAGTGTGATGGGTGCCACCAAACGTTTGGCGGAGATATTTATTCAGGCACTCCACGCTCAGAACGGCGGAGTTACGAAGTTGATGGCCGTTCGTTTCGGAAACGTTCTGGGATCTTCCGGCAGTGTGATCCCAATCTTCAACAAGCAGATCGCAGCGGGTGGTCCTGTGAAAGTGACACACCCCGACGTCACCCGTTACTTCATGACTATACCGGAAGCGGTAGGGCTGGTTTTACAGAGCGCCGCCCAGGGGGAGGGTGGGGAGATTTTCGTTCTCGATATGGGCAAGCCCGTGAAGATTGTCGATCTGGCCCGGCAATTGATTGAGTTGAGCGGCCTGCGGCCCGATGAAGACATTGAGATCGAGTTCATTGGCTTGCGGCCCGGCGAGAAGCTGTTCGAGGAATTGAGTCATAGCGCAGAGAATGTGACACCCACGAATCATCCGAAGATCATGCGGTTTGTTTGCAAACCTTCCTCACTTCCACAAGTCCGCGCACAATTTCAGGAACTCAATTCAAGCCTTCATTCTGCGGAGCCTGTTCAATTGAAATTGGCCCTCAAAAAGTGTGTGCCCGAGTATCAACCTTACCTCACGTGATAACGCTTTCGCTCACTTTCCCCCGAGAGGGCCGTACACATGCACTGAGTACGGCTCAAACACATCTTCGATCCAGCCCTTCTTCGTGTCCAATTCCCGTCCTTCTCCCAGAACATTCACGGTTCCCTCCAGCCTTCCAGGGAGCCGAACAGCGTAATTGTGCTGCTGGTCCGTCGTGTTCACAGCTATCACATAATCCCCCTCCTTCACTTCTTCGTTTCCCTTCTTCACGCGCAGTAACGCCGGGGCGATGCTGCTTTCCAATGCTCCATTGAATCCCTTGGTCGAATCGCCAAACAGGTGATTGTGTGGCCACCACACGTGTTCGGCTTTGAACAGTGGCAATCGTCCATTCACTTCATCCACGACTTCCCTCAAATTCCGCCACGCTTCTTCGTGTTTCTGAATCACCCACTTGCCGTCGTTATAGCAGTAAAAGAACAATCCGTTCGCTCCACGTACCAGCGCACTGTAGGTCATGCACCTTAACTCTTCGAAAGTTGGAGCTCGGAGGTTTGATTTTCCCTTGAGCAGCTCCGGATACACAGACCAATCGAACGTCTGAATCACTGCCACCAAAGGTTTGTCCGCACCTTGCCCGAGCCGGGCCATCCGGATGTGCTGGGGGAAATTCGCAAGGGGCAACCAAGGCACTGGATATCGATCAATCATCAGGATGTCCGTCAGTCCGGCATAATTCTGAGATTCGTATCCTTGATATAAGACCAGTGATGTCGGTTTTCGCGCATTCAGTCGTTTGATAAACCGGTGGACTTCGCGAATATGCTGCGGCGGCACGTCATGCATGTCCGGTTCATCCACGAGGTACCAAGCCCACAACGCGGGGTGATTGTCGAATGCCTGCACGACTCTCCTTGCGGCATTCGCGTCAAATTTAGGCCCAGCCGATGTGCCCGGGCTAGCCAGAATGCCTAACCCATGACGCGCGGCGGCATCCAGTGTGGCTTGGCTGGCACCTGCGGCTATGACATTGAAGCCCGCCTGTCGAATCGCCAGATAATCATTGGTCGATGGAACGGAATAAATGCCGATCGGAAAAAACGCATCCTTGGTCGCGCGACACCCGGTCAAAGCAACCACCATCAGACAAAGCAGTGACAGGTTCAGCACTGCACCGACCCTTCGGGGAATTGACCATCGATCGCGCAGTTCGCTCGAATCAGATGGCAATGACAGTAGAAACCTATCCACCCGTGAGAATCCGAGGAATTCGTGGTTGAGATCTCGAAGATCGTGTCGTTGTAATTTTCGAGCCTTCTTTCGAGCAGGTGGAGTTCCTGCATAATCCTGATTTATTTCCATCATGGGTGGTGATTCATCGAAGCAATGATCTTCTGCAGGTCACGCAAAACAACAGGCTGCACAACATCAGAAAGAGAAGCAGCACCGAGTATATTTGCATCGGAAAATCATACCTGGCGTGCAGGAGGCATCCGGCGACCGATGTGAGCGTCAGTGCTGTGAACTCTCCACCAATCGAAATGCCGCCAGGAAAGGCAGGGCGGATCAGCGTTGCGGCCAGCATAAGGCAAACGACTCCAAACCCCACCCATCCAAGAGTAGCCCGCGTTTCGAGCCAGTCGTCGTGCAAGTAGCCCGCCCAAGCCTGGGAGGGCGTGGCGCGATAAAGTTGATACACGGAACCAAACGTGCCGGCTCCGGTGCCAAAAACAGGGTAGTCTTCTACGATTGGCAGCGCGTTTTCATAGATCTCTTTCCGATTGCTCATGTTGTCCTCCAAGATCGTTTTGAGACGGGGAGCGAGTCTTTCCCATCCCAAAAAACCGGAGAGCCCCACGACCACTGCGAAGAGGGAAACCACGCCCATTTGAGTTCTTCGACCGTCGGCACGCAGCGCCCACAAGAGGACGCCCATGGCAATGAACATATTGATGGCAGCTATTGCTGCTCCGCCCCGGCTTGTTGAAATCACGGGGGAAGCCGCCATGACTACCGCCAGCGGAAGCAGCACCACGTGGCTGCCTTCGCCGATCCTCGCCCGTTCACGGCGCTTGAGAAGCGCAAGTCTTCGGAGCGAAACCCAGAAGCCGAGGCACACTGGCCAGACCAAATTCAGATACTGTGCCGCGTTGGAGCGATAGGCGTAAGGGCCAAATTGAGCCTCGGCCTCCGCATTCCTTGTCGGTTGAACCAGCCAGAGCAGCTTGGTCGTGCCGCTGAGTCGCTGGAGGATTGCTTCCAGCGCCAACAGGCCGCCGTTGATGCACAGAACCCAGAGGAGTCGCTGCAACCGTTCAGGAAGGGCCAGTGATCCAGCCCGGCGCCCGCGCAACCCAATTGTTCTCGCAACTTCCATTTCATCGTCGGTATCTCGACTCGAATGACGCTCGCTTGCCGTCTTTCCAAGGAGCCAGTCCCTGAGTGCCCAGAAGAACCACGCGAGTCCAAGATAATTGAAAAAACTCTGCCACGTGCTGGCAGCATCATAGCTCTGAGGCAGCCACGAGATGACGTCGAAATACTCAAATCGCCTCTGCCCGACGAGATACACGGCACGCGCATTCAGAGCGCCAACCAGGCAATAAATCAGAATGAAGCAAGTGCAGACTGCGAGGAGAACCGTCACCCAGCCTCCGGAAATCCTTCGATCTGACGAGGTCGGAGTTGTGGCGTCGAAATCCTCGACCGGATCCCCCCATCGTGCCGGCCGATACCCCGTCCTCCACCGGACCAGCCACTTTGTGATCAAGATCGCGCCCAACGCGTATCCGGCAAAATTCATCGTCCAGATCGACCAGAACTCCGTGGTTCCAAATGCCCACGGCGTAAACACAATCATCAGGTAGATCAGCGATTCTGTGAGGACGTCACACCACTTGTAGATTCCTGGCGTTCGCGGTCGCGAATCCTTTTTGCGCGAACTTCTTCCAGGCACGGTGGACGAGATGGCACCTACATCAAATCTGGGAGCAGGTTTATCTGAACTCTCGAACGATTCCATTCAAGCTGGATTAGACTCAAACATGCTTCCCGCGCTCAAGTGCTAAATGGATTTGAATTCAAGTCTCCACTCCCTTAATGGGATTATCCGGCTCGATCTTGAACCGCGGTCGGGGGGAAGCCTTTGACCCGATGTAACCCATCTGACTGACGCCGACCGATTTGAACTTCCGTCCGTCGATGGTCGCATCAGCCTTGAAGTAATGCTGGGGATTTTCACCAGGAACACCGCCTGTTGCTTCATCACAACCCCGATGGTGAAACCGCGTAGTGGGATGGAACGACCAAGTTTGCCCTTCGCAAACCGCGCATGTGTTTGTGACAACTCGCACAATTGAAGGCCAACTGCATGTAAGCCAGCGTGGCACCGTCAATGTTTTTGTTTTGAGCGGATTCTACAAGCGCCTCTGCGTGACGCCGAAATTCATTGGTGAACAAGTCGTACTCTGGTGTCTGACGCGCGCGCCAGCCAGCCACTTTCGACAGTTGGATCAGCTTCTGGGCATTTGTCTCTATCTGCGAATAGTTCTCAGTGGCGATTCCTTCAAGGATTTGATGAGTGGATACAATTTTGGCGCGCATCGCTCCACGAGTCGTGATCTCCGGCGGATCGACCTTTGATGCAGCCCCCGTCAGCAGCAGCGAGGAGGCGATTGCGAACAAGATAATCAAGTGGGTCTGTTTCATGGGAATTTGCTCTTGGTTAAATCTCGACCTCGTCCCTGCGTGGCGCTGTGCGAAATTTGCGAATGATTGATCCGACTTTGACGGTCAAATAAGGGCAGACGTCGATCAGCTCAGCGGGGCGCTGACTTGACGGAAAGCAGATTCCTGAACGGATTTCGGTGCGCGACGAGGTGTCAGGCGACTGTCCCTCGGTTATGTTGCGTGGCGATTGTGCGGCGGGTGGAAAACCAACGGAACGCCTTCATCAAGGATTCGAAGCCGGTGAGTAAGTCCCCCTTGGTGGCAGAGCTCTTTAAGCCAGCGTGGAGGTTCATCGATGTCCTCGAACGCGAGCTTGAAAGAGCCGTAATGCATCGGGACAAGCCACTGTGCATGAAGATCGTGAAAAGCTTTGACGGCTTCATCAGGCCCCATGTGGACATTGCGAAACGAATCCGGGTAGTAGGCGCCGATGGGTAGTAGCGCGATCTCCGGCGGGCACCGACGCCCGATTTCCTTGAAGCCGTCGAAGTAGGCGCTGTCCCCTGCATGAAATAGCCGGCGCCCCTGATGCTCCAAGATGAAACCGCCATAGCCGCGATGTTCGTCGTGGAGCATTCGAGCCCCCCAATGTTTCGTCGGTGTCAAGGTCACCTTCCAATCCTCGTGGCTGAAACTCTCCCACCACTGGAGCTCGACAACGCGCCCGAAGCCGAGGTTTTTGGCAAGGTCGCCCATGCCCCAGGGCATCACGGCAATCTTGGGTGAAGGTAATTTGCGAAGAGACGGTTTGTGAAAATGATCAAAGTGCGCGTGTGTCAGGAGCAGAAGGTCGATAGGCGGCAGGTCGGAGGCGCGAAGTCCGGCGCGTTTGATTCGTTTCAGCAGAAAAATCCAGTTGGCGAAGTTCGGATCGATCAGAACGTTCAGATCACTGAATTGTGCGAGGAACGAAGCATGGCCAATCCACGTAATTGCCAGCTCGCCACGGTGCAGAGCGGGAAATTTTGGCTCCTGATATTCGCCACGACGTTTGGTGAGGAGGGCCTTCCAGACGAGTTCATGGAAGAACGTACGGGGGCTGAAATGATTGCTTGGTGTGAGTTCTTTGAATGACCTGGGGAGCTTTCTCCGCTTCTTAGGGCTCTGTTCTTGATGGTGCAAGTCAGTCATTTGACGTGTGTTATGCACAGATAGGCTCACTCAGAATAAAACTCAATCCCTCAAGTCGAATTTGACGGTTCAAGTTGGCGCATCAAGCCAGTCATTGGATTCAGCCAACACCACCGCCATCACAGATATTGCCGATAACGGTGGCGGCGAAGCGCTCCAAGTTGTTTTATAATCCTTCGGAGGTGATTGGACCTTCGGAGGATTCGTCTTTTAGCGGGCGTGGAAATTCACGTTTGCTCCCACAGCAGCTTTGAATTTTCCAAGTTGCTGGCATAAGCCCCACAGCAGTTCTTGAAGAATTATCTCGGTGCAAAACTCTCCTTCCGCCCTATGATCTCATCTCACGCGAAGGTTCGCTCACGATGGAAAAATTACTTTTGATAGATGACGAAGTGGACGTGCAGTACTCGTTCCGCCGTATTTTTGAATCCCCACAGGTCGAAATCGCGGCAGCGTCCAGTGGTGAGGAAGGGCTCAAGCTTATTTCAAAGATCAAGCCTGACCTGGTCGTCATGGATGTCCGGATGGGCGGGATGACCGGACTCGAGACGCTCCGGCGGCTCAGGCAGACAGATGCCAAGCTCCTGGTGATCATGATGACAGCGTACGGCACAACTCAGACCGCGATCGAGGCGATGAAATTGGGGGCGTACGACTACCTGTTGAAACCGTTCGACATTCCCAAGCTCAAGCAAGTGATCGAAAGCGCGCTCCAGGCCGCGAGAGCGATGAAGGAAGTGGTCTCGTACGAGCCCTTGCCGGACTCCGAAGATTATGATGTTGGCATTGTGGGGCGGACGGACGTCATGCAGAGCGTTTTCAAGCTGATTGGACAGCTCGCGGTTTCAGATGCCACCGCGCTCATCACAGGTGAGAGCGGCACTGGCAAAGAACTTGTCGCGCGGGCGATTTATCAACACAGCAAGCGAAACGAGAAGCCTTTCATTGCGATCAATTGCGCGGCAATTCCCGAAAACCTCCTTGAGAGCGAATTGTTTGGCCACGAGCGCGGGGCTTTTACTGGTGCGGCAACGCAGCGCATCGGCAAGTTTGAGCAGTGCAACGGGGGCACGATCTTTTTGGATGAGATTGGCGACATGTCGCCCTCGACGCAGACAAAGATTCTTCGAGTGTTACAATCTGGTACATTCGAGAGGGTGGGAGGCAATAAGCAGGTGGATGTGGATGTGCGAGTGATTGCAGCGACGAACAAGCCACTGGAACAGGCCGTGGCTGCAAAGGAGTTTCGTGAGGACTTGTTTTACCGGTTGAACGTAGTACGCGTCCAGATGCCCCCTCTTCGCGACCGGCTTGAGGACATACCGCTACTGGTGAACTATTTTTTGCGCAAGATCGGGAGGAATCAAAAGCAACGTCCAAAATCCTACACACCCGAGGTGCTTGCTGTGTTGGAGAGACATCAATGGCCGGGCAATGTGCGTGAACTCGAAAACGTTGTGCGACGTGCCACGGTGATGGCAAAGGGTGACCTGATCCTGCCAGCCGACCTTCCGTCGGAACTGGGCACGCCATTGACGGCTGGCAGTGCGGCAGATGTTCCCGGTCCATTGCCCGGAAGGACGACTTCTCAAAACCTCGCAGGTGATCCTCCAGACCTCCGTGCCGTGTCTCAGACACTTTTCCGATGGGCTCGCAGTGATGGCAAGCTCAAGATCATCCCTGCTGTGGAGCGGGAATTGATCATTCACTCCCTGGCCGAGACCGGAGGGAATCAAGTACAGGCGGCGAAGCTGCTGGGTATTACACGAGCAACCCTGCGCAAGCGGATCGACAAATTTCAAATCAAACAACTGATCTCTGTGCAGTGATGGGCAATGGCATGTCAGTTGAAGAGAGTTTCAGGAGATTCGCTGCCGACATCGACTGGGTGATGACTGCGTTGAAGATGGCCTTGTGAGAGTTGCTTTCATTCGTGCCGGAGGCAAGTGATGCTTAGTCAATCGTCTTCAAATCTTTCTTTCCGAGCCCGGGTTGTAATGGGTATTAGATTTTCGGGAGTCCGGCTGTAGTCGCCCTAAAACTTGAAAAATTCCCGGAAAAAACCCTTGTAAAAAAAGCACGCTTGGGCAACTTGGCTGCCGATTTTCGACAGATAGACCGATTCGTGCGGGGGCTTAGTGTCCCCCAACTTGGCGAAACAGGCGATGATCAAATCAATTACAACTGCATTGTTGCTGGCGTTCTTCACCGTCACGTTGATGGCCGCCGAGCATGCGGACACTGCGGCAAGTGCCGGTGAACATCACGGTCTTCCCCCTGCTGCGCCGCAGTTCCACGTTGGCCCGCTGGTGTTCACCAACTCAATGTTGGTGACCTGGATCGTTGCTGCTGGGTTGATCTTCATCTCTCAAGTTGCCATGCGCCGGGCTCAACTTATCCCGGCGGGGCTTCAAAATTTCATCGAATGGCTCATTGAGAGTCTGCACGGGTTTCTGGAAGGCATCCTCGGATCTGAATTGGTGAAGAAGTCGTTCTGGTTTTTCGGAACCCTCTTCATCTTCATTCTCTTCACGAACTGGTTTGGGCTCATCCCGGGAGTTGGCACCATTGGTTACGGCCATGCAAATGCCCAGGGTCACTTCCATGCCAGTGAGCCGCTGTTGCGCGGTGGCAACGCGGACCTGAACATGACGCTGGCCATGTCATTAACGTTTTTTGTGATGTGGACTGTCTGGTCGCTGCAAGCGCTTGGTCCGGGAGGATTCCTCAAACACATTTTTGGCGGAGGTGGAGGGGGTGGTGGAATTGCTGCTATCGCGATGATGGGGATTTTCTTCTTTGTCGGTCTGATCGAGGTCATTTCCATTGCTTTTCGTCCGGTGTCCCTCAGTTTTCGTCTGTTTGGCAACGTTTTCGCGGGAGAGAACATTCTTGAGTCTATGATGACTTTGGTGCCGTGGCTCGGCTGGTTGCTGCCACTGCCCTTCTACTTCCTGGAATTACTTGTTGGACTGGTGCAAGCGCTGGTCTTCACGCTGCTAACATCGGTGTTCACCGCCCTGATGGCTGCCCATCACGATGATCACGGGGGCGGTCATGACAAGGCGCACGCGCACGGACACGCGGCGCATCAACACTAAATCAATTTCGACCGCCAGACCGTGGGCGAACTGCGGGGGCGGACGGAAACAACAAACAGAAAGGCAAATAGTATGTTCAGCCCAATGCTGGCAGAATTGTCGGGAAGCCTGCACATCGGTCTGGCCGCCATCGGTTCGGCCATCGGTGTAGGTATCATCGGCATGAAGGCCGCCGAAGCAACCGGACGAAACCCGGGAGCCGCTGGCGAAATCCGGAATATGGCCATCATCTTCGCGGCACTCGCGGAAGGTGTTGTATTCTTCGCCATCTTTCTGGCGCCGAAGTAAGCCTTTTGGGCGCGGTGGCAGTCGCCGCGCCCGAACATTTTTCAACTGACATGAATTCAATCGTCATGCTTGCCGCTGCCAACCCAGTCGCTGAAAAGGTAGGCACAATTGCCAAGGAATTTGGCGTCTCCTGGCAGCTGCTGATTTCGCAAATCATCCTTTTCGTCATCGTTGCGCTGGCGCTCAAGAAATTTGCATACGGCCCGGTGCTCACGCTTCTCGAAGAACGTCGCACCAGGATCGCGGATGGACTGGCGGCCGCTGAAAAGAGCAAGGCAGACCTCGCCAACACCCAGGTTAGGATTCAAGAGATTTTGACCCAAGCCAGCACACAGGCGAACAAGATCGTCGAGGAAGCCCGCAACGCCGCCGCCAAGGTCACTGAGACCGAGACCCAGAAGGCCGTGGCAGCCGCCCAGGACATCATCAACAAGGCGCGCCAGTCCAATGAAGCCGAGCTCACCCGCATGAAGACCGAGTTGCGAAAGGAAGTCGGACGCCTCGTCGTTTCCACTACCGCGAAGGTCACTGGCAAGATTTTGACTACAGACGATCAAACCCGCCTCGCAGAGGAGACCAGCAAGCAACTGGCTGCCTAGCCCGGTAACCGATTACACATCACGAATTACGCTGCCGTGAAGATCAGCAAACAAGCCCGACGAGACGCCAAGCAGTTGTTCAACACCTGCAAGATCGAGGGAATTCTCGACGACAACCGTGCCCGGCAGGCGGTTTCGGCTGTCATTGCCAGGAAGCCGCGCGGTTACGTTGGCATCCTCCATCATTTTCAGCGGCTCGTGAAACTCGACTTGGATCGGCGTCAGGCTGTTGTCGAGAGCGCGGTAGTCTTAGCGCCCGCCTTGCAGGCAAGTCTGCAATCAAGCCTGACGCGAAAGCACGGCACCGGTTTGAACATTTCTTTCGCGCAGAACAGTGCCCTGATCGGCGGCCTGCGCATCAAGGTGGGCAGTGACGTTTATGACGGCAGCATTGCCGCCCGCTTGGAATCCTTGTCCGACAGCTTCTGATCACGAATTACGCATTACGAACCCATGAGCAATCTTCTTCAGGAAATCGAGGCCCAAATCGCAGGCGTCAAAACGTCGGTGGCAAAGCAAAATGTCGGCACCGTACGTGAAATCTCCGACGGTGTGGCCAAAATCGAAGGCCTCACCGACGCGATGCTCAACGAGATGCTCGACTTCGGCAACGGGGTCATCGGCATCGCGCTGAACCTCGAAGAGACCGAGGTCGGTGCCATCGTGCTCGGCGATTATCTTGCCATTCGCGAGGGAACTGAGGTCAAGACGACCGGCAAACTGCTCTCCGTGCCTGTCGGCAAGGGGCTGCTTGGTCGCGTGGTCGATACACTCGGTCGCCCGGTCGATGGTAAAGGACCCATAAAGGAATCGGCCTTCTATCCCGTGGAGAAAATCGCCCCTGGCATCATCAAACGCAAATCCGTCAGCCAGCCGCTACAGACGGGCATCATGGCGATTGATGCGATGATTCCGATTGGACGCGGCCAGCGCGAATTGATCATCGGCGACCGTTCGACGGGCAAGACGACCATCGGCGTGGACACGATGATCAACCAGGCGAAGATCAACAGGCAGAACGCTGGTGAGGCAGGCTACCGTCCAGTCTATAACATCTACGTCGCGATCGGTCAGAAGCAGTCGAACATCGCGCGTGTGATAGCCGAGTTGGAAAAGGCGGGCGCGATGGAATACACCATCATTGTGGCCGCCGGCGCGGATGCGCCTGCCGCCGCGCAATATCTCGCGCCGTTTGCCGGTGCGTCGATGGGCGAATGGTTCATGGATAACGGCATGGATGCGCTCATCATTTATGATGATCTGTCCAAACAGGCCGTCGCTTACCGCCAGGTATCGCTTGTGTTGAAACGTCCGTCCGGCCGTGAGGCGTATCCGGGCGACGTCTTTTATCTTCACAGCCGCCTGCTCGAACGATCCGCTCGTGTGAACGAGAAGAACGGTAACGGCTCGCTGACTGCCCTTCCGATCATCGAGACGC
>SXMN01000318.1 GCA_005777315.1 Verrucomicrobiales bacterium | reverse complement strand
TATGAAACTGGAGTGAGCGTCTCGGACGATGAACTGGCTCGCGTCCATATCACGCCAGCGAAGTTCCACGGGGAATGGAACTATGTCATCGAACCCCGTTAACTAACATTTGCTCAAGTTATTATTTCGCCCGCCCTAAGGTGTGGTGCCTTATTACAAGTGTTCAAATTCCTTCAAAGAAATGTTGGGCTTCGACGGGACGCAGCAGTTGGGCGCCAGCCGCAGGCTCGTCAGAGTATGATTTTGGGGACGAGTGATGAGATCGATGATATGCAAATGTTGCGGCGCAGTGATGAGAGAGGAAATCTCGCAAGCCAACCCGAACGTCTGTGCTGGCTGTGATTCGATTGAGTGGGATCTGCCTCAGGAGATCCACATGGAGCGCGAAGCGCTGCCGGGATTTGAGTACACCGCGTCGGGCTCTGAAATGATGGGCCATGGAGCGCTCTCATCCGAAGTGCCTAGCGAGTTTGCCAGATTTGTGGAGGTGGAGGACCCGAGTGTCCTGGAATGTCTCGATGCGGAAAGCGCCGCGAAGCAGGCGATCGCCGAGGTGGCTGGAGCCGAAGGGAAGGCCGAGACGGGAATCGAGCAGGTAAGCACAGCACCCGCGAAGTGAAGATGCCGGCCCGAGTCGCGCAGCTTAAGATCCATCAGGGAGGACTCGTTGGAGTTGTGAGGTCGTTTGGTTCGGATGAATCCTGATCGAGATGTAGAGATGCAGCCGGGAACGCCGCGCTTACTTCCAGCAACCTCGTAGAACAAACTCAGACAGGCCAAAGTGCGCTTCCCCTTCCCTATGTCACGATGCTTCTACATTCTCACCGTTCTGCTCTTCGCAACGACTGGCTTCTCCGCTCAAAAGATCGCCCAGGCACGATTGACATGTCTTTCGCTCCGGTTTTCCCCTGCAACGACTGATTCGCTGGGTCAGGATTATCTTTTGGAGATCGGCACGGTGCCATCCGCCGGTCAGTTGAACGGCGAGCTGGCACCAACGTTCGACGACCGCATTCCCAGCCACGGCACTTCATTCCGACTGACGAGTGCGGTCTTCCCCGAGCCATTGACTGGGGATCTCGTGGTGGATGTCGCGGGAGACGCGGACACTGACCTGGACGGGTATTCCGATTTCTTCGAAGTGGACAAACTAATCGCCCTGACGGTCACTCGAGGGCTGTTCAGGACTGCCTTGGACCGGGGGAACGTCTTGGCTTCGTGGAGTCGTGAAGCGGGCTCTGCGCGGGGAACATGCAAACTGACATTGGAGTCAGACACGTTTGGTGAATTGCCGACACTTCTGGCGACATTCGAACTGCTCAATTACCAGGGCCCACTCACCTACACCACTGACACAGGTCAGATCGAGGGTTCGATCCATCTGGAGAGATCGGGCAGTGTGAAGGATGTACTTTCGGGTCAGGTCACGTTTTTGAGATCGGTGACGAATCGTTTCGAGGATCTCAAAATGGTGGCAGGCAGCTGGACCAATTCGGAGCAGAAGAAACTCTCTCTGTTTGACACGCTTGTTTCGCGCGACAGCACACTCCGGACGAATTACTTCACGATTGTCGAATTCCAGGACGGAGATCTGCGAACAGTGGATGATGACTTTTACAATTGGCAACTTTCGATCGATGACACGAACGATGCCGACCAAGATGGCATTCCCGACTTTTCAGACGACCCAACGCCAAAGCCTGTCACGTTGAAAATCGTCCCTTCCGGAGATCGTGTCCTAATTGAAGTCAGCGGCCAGGCTGGACGCGCTTTTGATCTGGAAGAGACATCGTCGCTGGTAGCGCCGGTCAAGTGGACGTTCGTTTCGGGAGTTGTGTTGCTCCAGAATGTTCAGACGATTGAAGCGCCTGTGGGTGGACGGGAGACGGCATATTGGCGGTTGAAGGAGCGGTGAGTTCCTGGTGCTTTTCAGAATCGTGACTTCCCAGAAAATGGCTGGCATGGCTTTGGAGCATTCCGCATAGTCCGCCCCACATGAAGTCAATGACCGGTTACGGCCGTGGCGAGGCGTCGCAGAGCGGCTTCAAAATCACCATCGAGGCCGCGTCCGTCAACCGCAAGCAAAGTGAGCTGGCCATCAACCTGGCTCGCGGCCTGGAAAACTTGGAGCCCAGGATCCGCGACGAGGTGAACAAGCGTGTGTCCCGTGGGCGCTTGAACGTGCGAGTCTCCTGGCACGCCGGGGAAAACGGCTCATCTGCCGCCCGGGTGAACCTTCCTTTGGCCCGAAATTACGCGAAGGAACTGGGCAGGCTGGCGCGAGATCTCAAGCTCGCGGGGGAGGTGACGCTGGACACATTGCTGCGGATACCAGGCGTGATCGAGTCTGGCGACGATGGATCTCATGCCGAAGAATTCTGGCCTGCGGTCGAGAAAGCCCTTCGAGCCGCGATGGATTCCCTGGTGAAAATGCGGGAACGCGAGGGGGCACATCTGGCATCAGACTTGAAAAGCCGGGTGGGGACGCTTCGAGAGAGTGTGGACCGCGTGGCAAAGGGCGCACCGGAGATGGTCGAACGCTACCGGGAGCAATTGCGCGAGCGTGTGAGGAAGGCAGGCCTGGAGACACCTGCACCGGACGATGAACGGCTCCTGAAGGAGATTGTCTATTTTGCGGATCGTTCGGATATTTCTGAGGAACTCACGCGGCTTCAGAGCCACTTCAAGCAATTCGACTCGCTTGTGAAATCGAAGGAGCCTGTGGGCCGGACCCTGGATTTTCTGGCGCAGGAGCTGAACCGCGAAGTGAACACGATCGGATCAAAATGCACAGACGGAGCCATCTCTCGTGAGGTCGTGAACATGAAGGCTGAACTGGAAAAATTCAGGGAACAAGTGCAGAACGTTGAGTAGCTGATTCCACATGGGAGACAAAGTTTCCAATTCGCTGCTGATCCTCATTTCGGCGCCTTCCGGGGGCGGCAAGACAACGTTGTGCGAGCAAGTTCTGGCGAAGAACAAATCCACCGTCAGGGCCGTCACCTGCACGACACGCCAGCCGCGTGATGGGGAGAAGGAAGGGGTGGACTACTACTTTCTGGACTCAACAAGTTTCCTCCGGCGCGTGCAGGCCGGGCACTTTCTTGAACACGCCACGGTATATGGAAACAGTTACGGCACTCTCAAGGCGGAAGTTCTTGGTAAATTGCGCCAGAACCACGACGTGCTCCTGAGCGTGGATGTGCAAGGCGCCGCTGCCATCACGGAACGGGCCGCGGAAGAACCTGAATTGAAGCGCGCCCTGGTGACCGTTTTCCTGGCGCCTCCTTCACTTGCAGTGCTGGAAGCAAGGTTGAAGAAACGGAACAAGGATTCTTCGGATGTCATCAAGCGCCGCCTGAACGTGGCAAGGCAGGAAATTGCGCAGTGGAAACACTTCAATTATCTGATCGTCAGTCGTTCAATCAAGGAGGACGCGGATCGAATGCAGGCCATCATCACCGCTGAGAAACTGCGGCACGAACGCGCGGCCGCTCCTGAGCTGGATTAGTGGCTACCTTCATCCGCGCATTGTCTGCGAGTCACGCGTTGGAAGCGGCCTGCGATCCCTGTTCTTAAATTGCGATCAAGGGCCGGACTTTCAGAGGCTCGGTCTTTCCCTTGGCAAACAACTCGAAAACCTGTCCCGACTTCACACTGGAGCCCAACTCAGCGGAAGTGGTTTCCGAGAGCAAAACCTGCCCGGCCTGCGCCTCCTTGCAGATGCGGCTGGCGGTGTTGACGGTGTCTCCCACAAACCGGTAAGCCTTGACGTCCGTGCCGCCCATGAGTCCTTCCGTCACGGGGCCGGTGTGGAGTCCAATCCCGATACCAAGGCCGAAACCTTTTAACAACTGGCCGAGTTCCACCCGTAACTCGTGCGCGATCCGTACGGCGTCCCTCGCCGCAGGAAAAACGCCCATGATCTCATCACCCGTGTATTCCGTCTTGATCACCGACGAGCTGCCCCAGATTCGCTCGGCGTCCTCGAAATAGCGGTTGAGCATGGCGACGGCAGCTTCCGGAGTGCGGGACTCGCTCCAGTGGGTAAAGCCGCGGATATCGGCGAACAAGACGGTGCGTTCCTGCCGCCGGAGAGCGAGAGAACCCGGTGCCGCCACCGCACGGGAGAACAGCGACTTGCCAAACAACCAGCCGGTGTATTTCCGCAACTGGTCGGACATCCGCTTGTTTGCCAGGCAGGACTCGACGCGCGCCTGAAGGATTGCGGCGGGGAATGGCTTGGGCAAATGATCCTCCGCGCCCAGCTTGATGCACCGCACCACCGCGTCCAGTTCATCCAGGGCCGAGAGCATCAGGACCGGAATGTTCTGCAAGTGAGGCGTGGCTTTCACCTGGCGCAACACTTCCATGCCGTCCATTTCCGGCATGATCAGGTCAAGCAGCACGAGATCAAACTTTCCCTTGTCCAGCAGGTCCAGCGCCCGCAAGCCGCTTTCCACCGTGGTCACCTGGTAACCCTGGCGGCTCAAGCGGCGAAGCAGCACATCCCGATTGCCCGCATCGTCATCCACCACGAGGATGGAGCCGCCAGCGCGCGAAACGTCACTGCGCTTTGATGGCTTTGCCGGCTCAACCAATTGCGGCGCAAAATTCGCCGCCGGTTTTGGCTTGCCCAGCGCGGTGAAATTCGCCGGCACGAGCAGTGTTTCGACCAGTTTCAAAAAATTATTTGAAGCCAGATGAATCTTTTGCAGGTCGGGGAGCAGATCTTCCTGTCCGGTTTCCGCGGCCAGTTCCTGAATGATTTCGCAGTAGCCCGTGATGTGATTGAGCAGCGTGCGCAACTCCGAATGCACGTATCGGAGATCAATCTCTCCAGCCTCGATCCGTGCGGGTGCCAGGAACTCGTTGATCAGAAGCACCAGGTTTTGTCCGGCGATCTGAATCCTTTTCAAATCAGGCAGAAACTGGGGCTGCCCCCGTTCCTCGGTGATTTCCTGCAACAATTCACTATAGCCCAGCACATGCACCACCGGGGTCCGCAATTCGTGACGGATATGCGCGAGCCGATCCGGAACGTGCGTTGGCCGCTGCGCAGGGACTCCTGTTTTCGCTTTGGAAGGACGGCGTTTCATCATGCTTGCGCCGCGTTTCGACGAGGGATCTCGACGGCTATCCTTTGCGGTGGCTGCTCCGATGCGTTTGGTTTGAGGCACGCTGAGGAGACCGAGTCTTCCCGATCCAATGCCAGGACGTTCATCAAACAGCGGCGAAGGATCAAAAAGTGATGCATGGAAGTGACTCTACGCAAAACGCCACTGACAGTGGTTGCAATTGCAACCCTCGCAAATACGCCATCGCTCGATCCCAGTCCGATAGCTGCTCACTTTTTCGCAACGCAAAAAAGTTTCGTATTTGTCCGCACGAATATCTGGCCGTGTGCGGTTACGACGGTGGACCGGGTATAATCATCGCCTGGTTCACCCATCGCGATCGTATTGATGATCTTGCCTGCCTCCGCGTCCACCACGACCACGTCCCCGGCAAAATTCATCAAATACACTTTGCCATCCGCGCCTGTTGGCGATGCCTCAAATTTCTTGTTTCCAGGGAGATCGAGCGTCCACTTCACCGCGCCAGTTGCGGGCTCGACTCGTGAAAGATTCTTTTTCACATCACTCAGGATAAAGAAGTCACCCTGATAAAACAGCGGCGTAGGAACATCGACGGTGACCGTCCGTTTGTCGCTCTTCCAAGAGATGGAGTCATCGGTCAGGGTGCCGTTGCCTCCGGCTTTGATTGCATAGATGGGATCGCCCTTTGGAGCGCAGCCGAGCACGACGCCGCCGCCTGCCGTGGGCGACGGGACCAGACGCCAATGAGGAATCCTGGTCGGATTCCACGTGCCCCAACGCCAGAGTTCCTTGCCGGTGGCCGGATCGTGGCCGGTCAGACAATCACCGCCGGCGATCAGGAGTTCGCGGCGACCGTTGTGTGTGAACGGGACTGGAGTCGTGAACGCTTCGAGCGACTCGGCGACCGCCTCGGCCGGGCGCACGTGACGCCACAGCTCCTTGCCGGTGGCCGGATCGAGTGCGAGAAGGTAAGACTCATTGCCCGCCGGCTTGCCCCGACCGTTGGCCGCCACGTCGCGCTGGAGGACTTGAAGGTAAAGTTTGCCGTCGTAAAGAAGTGGGCTGGTCGAGAAAGTCCACTGAAACGCGAATTCACCGTAGTCCTTTGTGATGCTTCGGGACCAAAGCTCCTTTCCAGAATGATCATAGGCGATGAGAGGGCCATTGCCGTAGAAGAAGAAGACGCGCGTTGAATCCGCGGCCGGCGACGGAGACGAAAAGTTGCTGCGATTGTCGCGCTCGTAACCCTCGGCAGCCTTTTGGCTCCAGAGTACCTTGCCCGTCTTCCGGTCCAGGCACATCGCATGGAGAGTTTTGTTCGCCTTGTCCGGTGTGCTGACGAATACCCGCTCGCCCACGACTACCGGCGTGGACGCGCTCGGACCCGGAAAATCAACGCTCCAGGCAAGCCCCTCGGTCTTCGACCAAACGCCTGGGAGGTTTCGTTCATCCGAGGAACCATTAAACGCGGGGCCCCTCCATTGCGGCCAGTCGGCGGCCCTGGATGGGCTGACGATTATGGCTGAAAATGCGATGGCAAGTAATGAGATTGGTTTCATGCGCTGAATCGATTTGATGATGCGGGAGAGATTTAAGGACACAAAACCGCCTTGAGGAAGAAAAAGTTTCAAGCTCAACAGACCCTTTGAAAAGTGTGAAGAGCTGGTTCGCCCCACAAGCGGCAGTTCCGCCATTACTCAATAAGAGGCACGGGGACACATCGTCGTTGATAACCGGCTAGCCTCATTCCCGCAAAAATGAGAAAGGTTGAGATTATGGTTTCCGCGGTTGCCAGTCCACCGGACCAGCATTACATTCGCGCCCATTGCCGGTAGTCCGGATAAAAAATCATGATCCAAGTGTTGAATATATTGTATGTCGTGGCAGGAGTGATCCTGCTTTTTGGGGCGGCGGTCTTCGTCCATGAGTTTGGGCATTACTGGATGGCGCGCCGGCGCGGGATGAAGGTCGAGGCGTTTGCGATCGGCTTCGGACCAAAGATGTTCAGTTGGGTAAAGGACGGAATCGAGTATTCGTTCCGATGGATTCCCGCCGGTGGGTACGTGAAGTTGCCGCAGATGATCACTTCCGAAGCGCTCGAAGGGAAAAACGATTCCGGCGAGAAGATTCCTCCAGCTTCTCCGCTTTCAAAGATTCTGGTGGCTTTTGCCGGTCCTTTCATGAACGTGATCTTCGCGTTTGTCATCGCGGCGGTGATTTACCTGGTTGGCCTGCCAGTGCCCGTGAATCCTTCGATCATCGGTTATGTTGATCCGGATTCAGCCGAGGCGAAGCTGGGAATCCAACCCGGTGACCGAGTCGTTGAGGTCAATGGCAAGGCGGTAAAATCCTGGCAGGATGTGCAGATGAACACGGTGCTTGCCCGGACGAATGTTCTGCCGGTGGTGATCGAAAGGGATGGGAATCGCAAGAGTTATCAATTGACAGCCAAGGTTAGCGAAGCTCTCGGGCTGAAAGTGCTGAATCTCGATCCCAAAGGCCACCCCGAAGTCCTGGATGTGAAGAGCGGACTTCCGGGTGAAAAGGCTGGTTTGAAACCCCGGGACATCATCGTGGCATTTGCAGGGGTGCCCATCGCCGGCAAAGAGCAGTTGATCGACTTGATTGGCAAGAGGCCCAATGAGGTCACGGTCATGGTGGTCGAACGCAACGGACAGCAGCAAACCCTGTCCATAACGCCGTTCCTGGAACCCACCCTCAAGAAAGGCAGGATCGGTGTATCCCTCGTGGACAGCGGGACGACAGTTTACCAGGTGCAACGGCCAGGCCCGAATCCTGTCGAGCAGGTGGCGGACGTTCTGGAAAAGACATTCAGCACACTGAGCGCTCTATTCCATTCCAAGGAGACCGGAGTTGGCGTGAAAGATCTGAGCGGTCCACCTGGAATCCTGGCGATGCTGGCGTACTATCTGAAGACTGACTACCGGCTCGCGCTTAGTTTCATGGTCCTTCTCAACATCAATCTGGCCATCATCAATCTATTCCCGGTGCCGGTTCTGGACGGCGGTCACATCATGATGGCGATCATCGAGAAACTTAGAGGCCGATCCCTGAGTGTCCGTACTCTTGAGTACACCACCACCGCCTTCGCTTTGCTGCTCATTTCCTTCATGCTTTATGTCTCCTTCAACGACTTCGGACGTTCATCACTGTTCAAGTCGATGTTTAGCGGCGAAACCAAGATCGAGCAGCCCGATGCGAAGCCGGCTGGACCGGCAACGAATCCAAAGGACGGAGCTTCAGTCCCCGGAAAGTAATCTTCCATGCAATACTGCGATCCTCCGTTCAGCTACCGCAGACGGAACACGCGAGAGATTGCCATCGGTGATCCAGCCGCCGGTGGTGTGATCGTAGGTGGAGCCCATCCGGTCGTGATGCAATCCATGCTCACTTGCGACACGATGGACACGGCGGAGTGCGTGAAGCAGACGTTGGAACTGGTCGAGGTTGGCTGCCAGCTCGTCCGCATCACGGCACCGACGGTGAAGGACGCGGCGAACTTGCAGAACATCGTCGCCGAGTTGCGCGAGCGTCGCTGCCTCGTGCCGATTGTGGCCGACATTCATTTCAAGCCCGAGGCGGCGATGGAGGCGGTGAAATGGGTTGAGGTCGTGCGGATCAATCCAGGGAATTACGCCGACTCGAAAAAATTCGCGACCAAGGAATACACGGACGAGCAATACGCCGCCGAACTGAAGCGCATTGAAGAAAAATTCGCTCCACTCGTGATCGAGTCCAAAAAGCTCAAGCGCTGCCTTCGCATCGGCACAAATCACGGCTCCCTCTCCGACCGTATCATGAACCGCTACGGCGACACGCCGCTCGGAATGGTCGAAAGCGCCTTGGAATTCGCTCGCATCTGCCGCTCGCATCACTTTCACAACTTCAAGTTCTCGATGAAGTCGAGCAACCCGAAGGTGATGATCGAGTGCTATCGCCTGCTCGTGGCCCGGCTGGAACAGGAAGGACCGGATTGGAATTATCCAATTCACCTTGGCGTCACCGAGGCCGGTGAAGGCGAAGACGGGCGGATCAAGTCAGCCATCGGCATCGGCTCCCTGCTTTGCGACGGCCTCGGGGACACGATTCGAGTTTCTCTGACGGAGGACAGTCCGCGGGAGATTGAGGTTTGCAGCGATTTGCTGGCGCAGATTCCTTTGCTAACGGTAAGGACGGGTTCCACCGCGTTCCCGACTTCATCAGACATTAGTGGGACACGGCGGGATGCGTGCCTGCCAGGCTTTCCGTTCAATCCGTTCCACTTCGAGCGCCGGGTCACGCCGGAAATTGAACTTAACGAACAGGTCAACTGCGGCGGCGAACAGCTCATCCGCGTCGTGGTCACCCGTGCGACATGGGACAAGGTCGCGCCAAAGGTCCGTCCCAAGGACGACGTAAAGCCGGAGGCGGTTTATGAAGACCTGAACATCGCCGAGATCGATCCCACGCAGTCTTTCGACATCAATTGCGACACCCAACTCGTCACCGTGAGGGACGGAGTGAAATTGCCGGCCATCACCGCGTTTAGGCTGCTCGCGGCTGAATTGAAACGGCTTGGCCGTAAGAATCCGATTCTTCTCAAGGACTGCATCGATTTGGAGCCCGCACCTCTTGAACCCAGGATTGCCCTGCTCCGCGCATCCGTCGTGATTGGCTCGCTGTTGGCGGACGGCATTGGCGACGCGATCCTGGTGCGCAGCGAATCCGGTGGCGGACAATCACTACGACTTGCCTACAATATTCTCCAAGCGGCGGGCTGCCGGTCGTTCAAGACCGATTATGTGGCGTGCCCGTCGTGTGGCCGGACGTTGTTCAACTTGCAGACCGTGACCGCGCGCATCAAGACGCGCACGGAGCATCTCAAGGGCGTGAAGATCGCCATCATGGGCTGTATTGTGAACGGCCCCGGGGAGATGGCCGACGCGGACTTTGGCTACGTCGGTGGCGCTCCTGGCAAGATCAATCTCTATGTTGGCAAGACGCCGATCAAATTCAACATCCCCGAAGCCGAAGCCGTGGAACGCCTCGTGGACTTGATTCGTGAGCACGGAAAGTGGGTTGAGCCGGAGGTGCTGGAAACTGCCGCCAACTGAGCCGTCAGCCTGGCGCTTATGCTGAGTGAATGTTTCCAGGTGAAGACTTTTTCATCGAGTGGAAAAGGATGAACGTAGTCGTTCGTCCCACTGCAAAATCTCCGCGCGACTGTTATTCTGCCATGTCCTCCTTGCGCAGACGCGCCAGCAATCCCGAGTAACGCCGCGTGGTCTGGTTGTTGCGCACGGCGGTGGCCAGGGCCTTCTGCTCGCCGACGAGGACGACCATCTTCCTGCCGCGAGTGATGGCGGTGTAGAGCAGGTTTCGTTGCAGGAGAAGATACTGCTGCATCGCCAGGGGCACGATGACGGCGGGGAATTCCGAGCCCTGCGATTTGTGAATGGTGATGGCGTAGGCCAGGGTGATCTCATCCAGCTCGCCAAATTCATAGGCCACTTCGCGTCCTTCGAAACCCACGAACATCTGCCTCTCCTGCTCATCGATGCGCGTCACGCGACCGATGTCTCCGTTGAAGACATCCTTGTCATAGTTGTTGGTGAGCTGGATGACCTTGTCTTGAACCCGGAACTGCCAGCCAAATTTCTCCACCACCGGTTCGCCTTCGCGCGTCGGATTCAATGCCGACTGAAGTTGAACATTGAGTTCGCGCACACCGAGTGATCCGCGGTTCATCGGGCAAAGCACCTGCACGTCATTGAGAGGATCGCAATTCAACCGGCGCGGAATGCGCGTTCCTGCCAGCTCGATCAATGTTCGCACCGTGGCTTCGGCCGACGCACGCTCGATGAAGTAGAAGTCCGAGTCCTCATCCCGCCCCGGGAGTTCGGGCAATCGCCCCTGATTGATCGAATGGGCGGCGCGGATGATCCGGCTTGTCGCAGCCTGCCGAAACACCTCGGTCAACCTCACCACCGAAACCACTCCACTCTCGATGCAATCCTTCAGCAATGAGCCAGGGCCGATCGATGGCAATTGATCCACATCGCCTACGAGGAGCAGATTCGTGTGTGGTGCCAGACCTTTAAGCAGCCGGTGCATCAATGGAACATCGACCATCGAGAACTCGTCCACCACCAGCAGGTCGGCATCGAGCGGATGCACTTCAGAGCGGGCCACGCTTTCTTCCCCGGCGCTCCGCTGAAGGCCCAGCAGCCGGTGAATCGTCTTCGCCGGAAGGCCGGTCGCCTCGCTCATGCGTTTGGCCGCCCGGCCTGTGGGCGCGCAGAGAACACAAGTCAACTTCTTGGCCCCGAGGATGCGGAGGATCGAGTTGACGAGCGTCGTTTTGCCGACACCCGGACCGCCGGTAAGAACAAGCAATCGACTCTGCAACGCAACTCGAAGGGCTTCGCGCTGGCTGGGGGCAAGCTGTGTTCCGGTCTTCTCTTCGCACCAGTGGACAGCACGATCGAAATCAATTCTTGGATAGAGCGCGGGCTGCGTCGCCATCGCCCGAAGCCTGTCAGCGATGGCGATCTCGGCGTGGCGCAGTTCAGGGAGGAACACCAATTCGTCGCCGACAATACGTTCTTGAAGAAGTTCTCCGTTGGCGAGCAGCCGTGCCAGGGCATCACTTACGATTTGCCGGTCGATTCCAAGAGTCTCCCGTGCGGTGTCCATCAGCCCGGCCAGGGGCAGCGCGCAATGGCCGCTACCGATGGCCTCGACCAGGGTGAAGGCAATTCCAGCTTCCGCCCGTAACAGCGAGTCGCGCGGGATGCCGATCTTCTGGGCAATCTGATCTGCCGTCTTGAAGCCGATGCCGTGAATGTCCCGCGCCAGCATGTAGGGATTGGTCCGGACTTTCTCGATCGCGGATTCCCCGTATGTCTTGTAAATGCGCACCGCGCGGCTGGTGCTGACGCCGTGCGAGTGGAGGAAAACCATGATCTCGCGGATGAATTTCTGTTCAGCCCATGCCTCCTTGATTTTTCCGCGCCGCGACGGCCCGATCCCCTCGACTTCTTCGAGGCGCTTGGAGAAATTTTCGATGATGTCGAAGATTCCTTCGCCGAATTTTTCGATCAGTTTCTTCGCATATGTCGGCCCGATGCCCTTGACCATGCCGCTGCCCAGATACTTCTCGATGCCCTCACGGGTGGTCGGCGGCGTGCATTTCAGGGTGTCCGCTTTCAGTTGAAGTCCATGCTGGCGGTCGCGGATCCAGGTGCCCTCGGCTGTCATCCATTCGCCGGCGGTCACGGATGGGACGGAGCCGACGACGGTCACGAAGTCTCTGTGCCCTTTGGCTTTCACCTTCAACACGGCGAATCCGCTCTCCTCATTGAAGAACGTGACTCGCTCTATCAAGCCGGAGAGTGAATCCTTGATCGGCTGGTCGCTGGAAGATGATCGGGGCATGAGTGTCAGGAACGGCAGGCAATCGGGGCGCGGTCCCTCGGCGAAGTGACCGCCACCGCTACCTGCATCACAGCGACCTCGACGACGATGCTCATGAAATCACTCAACGAATTGCATGCACCAATGAACCGGCTTCAAAACTGGTCCACGGAAACGACACGCATCAGCTCATCGAGCGTGGTCTGGCCGTCCAACACACGCCGCAAGCCGAGTTGCCAGAGGCTTTCCATGCCTTCACGAATGGCGACCTGTTGGAGCTGCCTCGTCGGAAGTTTTTGGAGAATCGCCTCGCGAAACGCTTCATTCACCACCAGCGTTTCCGAGAGTGCCGTGCGTCCGGCGTAGCCAGTGTGATGGCATTCGGGGCAGCCCGGGCCTTTGCGGAAGTTGGGAGAGGATTGCAGCTCCGCCGGGAGCATCCTCAGAAGAGAGGGTTCCGGCGAATGCGGCATCGAGCAGGAAGGACAGTTCTTGCGAATCAGTCGAAGTCCAAGCACGCCGGAGACGCTCGATGCGAGCAGGAAGGGCTCGATCTCCATGTTGATCAACCGGGCGAAAACTCCCGCCGTGCTGCCGGAGTGGATCGTGCTGAGGACGAGATGGCCGGTCAGTCCCGCTTGAACGGCGATGGCTGCGGTTTCCGCATCGCGAATCTCGCCGATCATGATCACTTGAGGATCCTGGCGCATGAGGGAACGCAGCGCGACGGGGTAGGTGAATTCCCGGATGGGATTGATCTGTGTCTGGCTCACCATTGGCAGATTGACCTCCACGGGATCTTCGACGGTGCTGATGCTGATGGCGGGGCCGGAGCGTTGCACCAGGTGATAAAGCGCCGAGTAGATTGCCGTGGTTTTCCCCGAGCCGGTCGGGCCGGTGAGCAGAATCATTCCGCTCGGACGCGCGAGCAGTTGAGTGAAGAGGCGGATCGTCTCGTCATCGAACCCGAGTTTGCCGATCTCGAAGCTCCGGCTGCGTGGGTCAAAGATTCGCACGACCGTCTTCTCGCCGCGAACGGTGGGAAAGATCGAGACGCGAAGTTCCACGTCCCCGAATTCAGGACTCGCCGCCACATGACCTTCCTGCGGCATGTCCGTCTGGTAACTGATCAGACTGGCCATCACTTTGAAACGGCCCGCGATCTTGTCCACCAGTTCTAGCGGCAGATGCGCCATCTCGGTAAGCACTCCCGCGAGGCGCACCCGGACGACGATCGAGCTGTCCCATGGTTCGATGTGAATGTCGCTCGCCCCTGCCTTGACGGCGTCCAGGATGAGATAGTTCACCAGCGTGCCGATCTCGATGGATTCCTGGGCCTCGATCGATTGCAGGTAGCGGGTGGTGAGATTGGTCATGTTGCCGGACAACCGAATGCCCGCAGTGGTTTAGTCATCGTGTCGCGGTGTGTCAGCAAAGAAACGCCATGCGAAAAGGTTTTGTGTCACGCGATGGCTCCCGATACTTTGGCGGTCATCGCCCAAGATACTTATGAAACTTCAGCTCAACCGCTTCTTCCGACTGCTTGCAGCTTCCACAACTCTCGCCTTCGCTCCTTCCACGGAAGCCGCGACTCCAGCCTTCCGGGCCGTCGATGTGGATACCGGCGTGCAGATCGGCTACGGCCTCGCGATCGCCGACATCAACGGGGACAAGAAGCCGGACATCGTGCTGGTCGATAAGAACATCGTCGCGTGGTACGAGAACCCCGGTTGGAAGAAGCACATCATGACAGAGCGATTGACTCAACTGGATCACGTATGTGTCGCCGCCGCGGACATTGATGGCGACGGCAAGGCAGAAGTGGCCATCGGCGCGGGATGGAATCCGGGCGACACAGTGAACAGCGGCGCGGTCTTCTACCTGATCCCGCCCGCGGACCGGGCACAGAAGTGGGAACCGGTTCAACTTCCGCACGAACCGACGGTTCACCGTATGAAGTGGGTGAAGAATGCCGCGGGCCAGTTCGATCTTGTCGTCGTGCCTTTGCATGGAAAGGGCAACAAAGCGGGTGAAGGCCAGGGCGTCCGGATTCTTGCGTATCATAAACCTGCCGATCCTCGAAGCGAGTGGAAGACGACGTTGCTCGATGCGTCGCTCCATGCGACGCACAACTTCGACCCGGTTCAATGGGACAGCGATCCAGCCCAGGAGATGCTCGTCAGCGGGCGCGAAGGCGTGTTCCTTCTCGATCAAACAACCGGCGGCGGACTCCTGAGCCGTTTGGGCGGCAGTGAACCTGGCGCGGGCGAAATCCGGTTGGGCCACTTGAAGGGTGGTGGCCGGTTCATCGCGACAATCGAGCCGATGCATGGAACCAACGCCGTCATCTACACGCCGCCGTCGCAAGGCGGCTCATGGAATCGTCAGGTCATCGACGCGACTCTCGTGGACGGACATGCGGTCGCTTGCGGAGATGTGCTGAAGCTTGGTTATGACCAGGTGGTCGTTGGCTGGCGCGCGATGGGCAAGACCAATGTTCACGTCGGCATCAAACTCTACGCTCCCCAGGATTCAGCCGGCACCAAATGGGAAACACACCTCATTGATGACAACACCATGGCCTGCGAAGATCTGATGCTGGCCGACCTCAATGGCGATGGTCGCCTCGACATCATCGCCGCCGGTCGCGCGACGAAGAACCTGAAGGTCTATTGGAATGAGTCGCGAAAGTAGGGAGATACGTGCCCCCTGATGTGTTGAAGCTTGAACCACCTCAAACACGCGCCTCAACGCGAGAGGTGGCCTCAGGTTTGGATTCCGGCAGCCGGGAGTGGTCCAGCGGCAACTAACTTCTTCTTCCTAGAATCGACCACCAAAGACAGCCCCTCAAGTGTCAGTGCTCCGAGCAACGTCATGTCTCCAGGTTCTCCAAAAACCACCTCATCAATAGTAAAATGCTTGTCCACCCTGAGAATCGCGAAGCCAACACTCCGGGTGATCGTCTGGCCGTTCGCCATTGTGAACACCAGATCTTTCTTCTCACGATTTACTCCAATCTTTTCGAGAGTCTTGGAAGGAATCCATGTGTACTCGCTCCCGGTATCGACCAGTGCGCGAGGAACGGTGACCGCCTGATCACGGTCAGTATGATTCTCCACCTTGCAGCCTACGTGAAACGCGCCCATGAGCCACACAATAGCCTGATCTGTTCGGTCCCGGCAAGCATGAGGGCGCTGCATCGCTTGATCAGCCAGCACCCCTGACGACCGCAGCCCATCCTTCATCCTGCGCTCGGATGACCAGGCCCGTGATCGATGCGGCGGCGTCACCTGAAAGGTATCGGACCAGACGTGCGATCTCTTCCGGGTATGAAATCCTGCCCGGCGGCGATGCTTGCAGGATCTTCGACCTCAACTGGTCTGTCATCCATCCGGTATCGGTGGGACCTGGATCCAGCGCATTCACCGTGATGCCGCGCCCTGCCAGTTCGGCGCTCAATGTGAGGGTCAATGCATCCAGCGCCGCTTTGGTGACCGCGTACGCGATGTTGCCAGGCATCGGAGGGTGGCTCTGCCCAGACGTGATATTGAAGCTGCACCCAGGTCTGCTCAACTTTGGCTGCCGTGCGAACTCGGCGCACAACAGGACCGGCGCGCGAACGTTCACGGTGTGGTGCCGGTCCTGTTGATCCGCCCCGACCTCGCCGATGCCTCCCGCTTCCCAATGGGCCGCATTGTTGATCAGGATGTCGATCTGCCCGAAACGCTGCCGTGCCTGGTTGAACAGATCCGCAGGTGAGGCCGGGTGACTGAGGTCCAGTTCAATTCCCGCGACATCATCGGCGATGGCTGCGAGTTCGCGCAGCAGCAATTCAGGTTCATCCGGCTCGACACCCCAAGTCTGCAGCGCGTCGTAATGGCGGAAGAACGTGACGAAGAGCCTTGCCCCGGCGCGTCCAAGTTCGCGCGCAATGGCCGCCCCGATCCCCGCGCGTCTGGTCACACCCGTCACCAGAGCAGTCTTACCAGTGAGTTCTCTACCGCTCTTAAGATGATTGTCGTGGCATCGACTGGCCAATTTGAATGCAAAGGACAGCGACGGAAGCCAGCCGCTAGTGACATTCGTATTTCACTCCGAGCGAAACGGCTGGCTTCCGTTTGATGTGCCGTTTGGTTCGCCGCTTTCTCGTTTTGGTGATCTCCTCTTGTCATTGAACTCTGGGAGGCACCCGAACTTCTGGGCGAAGCACGCAAAGCACTCATACTCTGACATCGCAACCTCGCCCATTGTCCGAAGGTCGCTGGGATGGGCTGAATCGACATCGCACTTGAAAGTCCAGACGGAGACGAATAGCCGAGGGACCAGCGTACTGTAATCCTGATGTTTGACTCGAACTCGATCTGCTCCACCGTGTCCTCCCTTGCCTCGGATCGTGTTGTCGAACTTCTTCAGTCGGGACTTGAGACCGCCCTTTGCGTTGGACATGCCGACGTAAACGATCTCCTCACACCAGGAAAACGCTGCACCAGCGATGTCTCTGTCCGATATTGCGAGCGCATACACACCCGGTAATTGCAGGCCGTCAAGGTCCGCTCGCTCTTTCCAGAGAGCCCAGGTTGAGAAATTCGGCGTCATGCTGGCTCATTAAGCGAACATTTATTCCACGTCCCATTTGACGTGACATTTTGCGGCTTGAAAGACGTTTGATTCCCAAATGTGGCTTGTCGAGAACTTCCTCGGTCGGCATGCGACGGGATACGGGATCGAGAAAGACCAAACGGTGATCCACCTCCGCGCGAAGTGGGTGATTTCAACTTCTGAAATGCATGCCGGACGGCGCTGGGCGGTGGATTGAGGATCGTTATTCTGTCCAAAACCGCGCCGCTTAACTTCAGAATCACCAGAGGCCGTAGCCACCGGTGTCATCCCAAAGCTGGGATGCGCGGTACGACTTCATGCGGGAGATGTCTTTCCAGGAAACGGAACCATCGAGCAAACCCACGTTACCGCCCTTGGCTCCCACCTCTTTCGGCGTCTGCTCGTACGCCTCGATGTGCTGATCGAAGTATCGCTCTTCACGCACCACCGGACCTCGGGCGGTATGCGGCGCAAGGATTCGCTGGTAACTGTAGCAATAGATATTCAGGTCGGCCACAAGGACGAGGGATGGATCATCGGATGTCTTCTGCGGCGAGATCCAGGTGTTGGTGGTTGGTCCCACCGGCTTCCAGGGAGTGTTCGGATGGCCTCCCATGTAATGATAGCCGATCGCCACGCCGTAGTCGGGATGCACGCGCCAACCTTCCTGAGCTTCGAATGATTTTGCCAGGTTCGGACAATCCAGCACGCGCAGAGGGGAAACGTAACGGAGCAGGTTGGACTGGGTCTGGGTCGAAAGGATCGGAGTGTGAGTGTCGTCCTTGTTTCGATTGTCTGTGTCTCCACGAGGGACACGCTGATCGTAATCTCCAGCGTAGAGGTGCGTCGCAAGGGTGAACTGTCGCAGGTTGTTCAGGCAGGCTGCGCGTCGCGCCCGCTCTTTCGCACTGCTCAGTGCCGGCAACAGGAGGGAACTCAGGATCCCAATGATGGCGATCACGACGAGCAATTCAATCAGCGTGAAGCCG
The DNA here is from genome assembly GCA_005777315.1 of Verrucomicrobiales bacterium. Lineage (GTDB taxonomy): Bacteria > Verrucomicrobiota > Verrucomicrobiia > Limisphaerales > F1-12-MAGs170 > F1-120-MAGs170. Next base: position 20,890 of record SXMN01000318.1, on the reverse strand, counting down.
CGCCTGCTACGATGGGATTCCCACGCAGGATTAACCCGCGAATTTCGATGACTGGCCGGATCTTCAAATGGGCGGGCCACGGGCGGGATCTCGCCGACGCGTCGCAGGATTCTCAGCGGAGGTGCCGATGCCTCCTCCAGGCAGCCAACTCGCTTCCCAATGCTGATCATCCATGTGGCTCCTTCCTGAGTGTGGATGAGCTCACTCCCGCGATTCTGATGCTGGGCCGGAGGGATTCTGGATCTCCCAAGGATGAGTGTGTGCCCGTTACCATCGAGGATCAAGGGTATCACCCCTGTCCGGATGCGGACGTTGTTTTGCTTTGGTTTCAAGATTTAGCCCCCGGAATTATCGGCGCTCCTGGATCAGGAAGTAACGTTGCGGGACAACGCCTGTTTCGGGATCTTCAAAACGAATGCGGCCATTCGTAATCTGTGGCGCGGTGGAGACCTTCGACCAAGAGGCCGGATCAGTCAGGAGGTCTCCGGTGAAGAGAATATCAATCATTGAGGCGCGACTGGCGTCGATCGGTGAATCGTCGGTGGTCCCGATCTCCAGTCCGAAATTCCTGCCACCCGAGAGACTCGCCTGCAATTTCAACGGAGCACTCGGCGGGGCCGGCAGCGACACATCCAGACACACAGCCTCCGTCGTGCTCCGGGCGTAGATCCGCCCATTGCTGATCGCGGGAACATTCCAGCTCCTGCCGCTCAAAGCCTTGTGGCGGGCGATCTCCTTGAATGACTCGGGCGACGGCTCGAAGAGGACGAGATCGCCGCGCTCGGTCAACAGCAGAAGCTGTTTGCCGACCTTCAATAACCCACCGGAACGGGAACCCTCCGAAGAAAGCCCTCGAACCCACTTCTCCTCCCCTGTTTGCACGTCGATGCACTTGAGGTCTACCGAGCTTGCTCCGGAGTTGTATTGCCCATAGATGCCGTAAAGGTATCCTCCATCATGCACCGGAGTGCTCCAGTGATTCATGAGTTGATTTACCTTGTACCAGACCCGCTTGGTGGAAAAACTGTCCGCTGACTTCGTCAATTGCATCACCGTTGCCCCGGCTCGTTCCGAGGAGAGAGAACCCGGGTACGCCCGCGAACAATAGATCAAATCCCCCGCTACAACGGGCGAAGCGCCGGCGGACGTGCCGTTGTAGTTGACCTTGTGCCGCCAGAGCACGTTGCCAGTGCCTGGGTCGAGAGACACCAACCCGCTTTGCGCATAAAAGATGACCTGCCGGACGCCATTGAGCGTCACGGCCACTGGCGACGCGTGAGTCATCAGGTCGTTATGCCTCGCCCAAACCTCGGAGCCGTCCTGCTTGCGGAATGCCATGAGGGAATGATCCGCGGCGCGAGATTGAATCAGCACAAGATCCCCCTCGATCAGGGGTGCCGCCGCACTTTGCCAGGAGATCACCCCACCGCCATACTCGCCATCAATGCTCTTCTGCCAAAGCACCTCGCCACTCGATGCGCTGAGGCAATAAAGGCCGAGATACGCGGACAGGATGAAAACACGGTCGCCATCCACAACGGGTGTTGAACGTGGACCCGCTGCGGCGAATATTCCCGTCCCATCATAGTTTTCGGCGGAGTCCACGACTGTGGCCCACAGTTCCTGCCCTGTGGCCGAGTTGAGAGCGATGCACGTTTCCTTGTTCGATCCATCAAACGTGCGCTCGACGAGAGTGAATGCGCGTCCATTGCTCACGGAGAACGAGCTGAATCCGTTGGCCATGGGCACACGCCAGATTTCACGAGGTGCCTCGCTCGACCAATTGCTCCGGATCGTTTCCATGGAGAGCCCATCGTGGGTAGGGCCGCGATATTGAGGCCAGTCACCCGCAGATACCCCAAGGACTGGAACAATCGTAAAGAGACAATGAACGAAGAAACGTGATTTAAGCATTTGTATCATCGGATTCGCATTCTCCATAAACACCTCCCAAAAGACGCGAGTATCGTGCCATTCTTTGCCAGACCAAGAAATGGGCGAATAGACGCACAGGCGCTACCGCTAGGTTTCGGTGCTGAGTCGCACACCAATCCTTTGGAACGATCGTTACTCGCCAAGGCACAACCAACCAGACGGCCGATCTTCAACTGCTGAATTCAACGCTTCGCCCGGCCTTTGGGTGAAGCAAGCGCCGCCTCACGGCATGAATCGGCGATCGAGGTCAGTTGTTCGAGAAATTTTTCCCGCTCATTTACAGGCAAGGACGCAAGAACTTCCGTCTGCAATTCCACCGCGATCTTTCTGGCTTCCCTGTAACGGTTCCTGCCAGCAGCCAGCAGCCGGATGCGGTGGGCTCGTTTGTCCTTCTCGTGGACGCGCCGATCGATCCAGCCTGCCCGCTCCATCCGCTCCAGAAGCGAAGCCACGGTATTGGGATCACTGCTCATCAGGTGTGTCAGCTCCCGCTGCGTCACTCCATTGGGATCGCATTCCTGGAGTGTTCGCATGACGGTGAACTGGTCCGGCGTCACTTCCGTATGCGCGATGCGTCGGCGAAACGCCTGATTCAGGCTGTACCAGGCACGACGCAGCACTGGTGGAAGCCTGCGACGGCCCGGCGAATCAATTTCTTCCGAGTCGTGAACCAACGAGGTTGGGGTGATGGACATGTTTTGCTGTTTGACAATTCGTACGTGTAAGTATTACTTCCACCAAAATTTCGTCCCGGAATCTAATTGTTTCCCTTTCCGAAGAAAATGGATTTCGATGCAGCCGGTCGCGAAGCAGTCGTTCGACATATTACTTTCGACATGAAGATCCAAAGATTCCCTGCAGCGCTCTTATGCGTTGTGTCTCTGCTGGCGGTCGTCCATGCCAATGCGGCTCCAGCGCGAGGCTGGTTGAGCTGGCGCGGCCCGCTCCAAAACGGCACTTCCCAGGAGAAGGGGCTGCCCGACTCCGTGGATCCCGCGAAGCCGCTCTGGATGGCGGACTTTCCTGGGCAGTCCACTCCCGTAATTTCGAATGGGAAACTCTACATCATGGGGTATCTCGGCGAAGGGGCCGATTTGCAGGAGGGCGTGGCCTGTTTCGATGCCGAAACAGGTCGTAAAACCTGGGAGCAGCGCTACAACGACTTTTTGAGTGACACCATTTATCTCCGCTATGCCACTTCGAGCCCGGCGATCGATCCGCAGACGGGAAATGTTTACATGCAGGGAACGCAGGGAATTCTGGCAGCATTTACAGAGTCCGGAAAACTGCTCTGGAAACATTCGATGATGGAGGAGTACGGGAGGCTCACTTTCCCAAACAGCCGCACGGCTTCCCCATTGATTGATGGTGACCTGGTGATTACGCATGGGATTACCGCCAACTGGGGTGATAACGGCCCAGCAGGCGACCGTTTTTATGGCTTTGACAAACTGACGGGCGAACTTGTCTGGAGATCTTCGCCGGGTGATCGTCCCAAGGACAATTCCTTTTCGCACCCTTATCTTGGGTGGCTCGATGGAAAGCGGGTTCTTTACTCGGCTTCCGGCGACGGAAGCGTGGTTTGCGTCAATGCAAGGACAGGCGATCCAATCTGGCGCATCCCTCTTTTCAAGGCCGGCATCAATGCCACCGTGTGTGTTCATAACAACGACAAGTTGATTGTGATTTACGGGACGCCTTACGAACCAGGCCAGATGGTGGCCCTCAAGATTCCGCACAGATTCCCAACCAATACGACTGCCGGACCACTCGTCATAGAACGCACAGAGGTCGAGCTATGGAGCAACGAACTCTCCACTTCCACGACATCTCCGATCCTGATCGGCGACCGCCTATGTGTCGTAAGCGAGAAGGGTGATCTTGCCTGGGTGGACGTGAACACCGGAAAAATTCTCTGGCGCCACAAAATTGGGATTGAGCAGCGCAATGCGTGTCCGCTCTACGCGGACGGCAAATTATACGTTCCAATGCTCGATGACCCGAAAAGCAAGGCAACCGGTGAGAGCGAAGCGGGCACTACCGGTGCCCTCTACATCATCCGCCCCACGGACGCGGGAGCGCAGGAACTTGCCCACGTGGCGCTCGATGGCCGCTGCTTCGGCACGCCTTCCGCCTACAACGGCAAGGTGTACTTACAAACCACCCGCAAACTCTACTGCTTCGGCAGACCTGGGAACAATCCCGGCCTGCCAGCCGAGGTTGCGCCCGAGAAATGGCCTGCCCCCGGCCCAGCGACGCGGCTTCAGGCCGTTCCGTCCGAAGTCTTGTTGAAACCCGGCCAGGTCGCTTCCTTTCGAGTCCGTTCCCTGGATGCCAACGGCTTTACTGTCGAGGAGATCAAGGACCAGAAATCAATTCACTGGACCAATTATATTCCCCCGACCGCCCGCGTGCGCGCCACCATGAAAGGCTCATTCAATCACGACGGCAAATTGGTCGCATCGCCCGACTTGACGCCCTCGGCCGGCGCGTTCGAAGCCTCTTTGGGAAACCTCAAAGGCTACATCCGCGGTCGTGTCCTGCCGGGCCTGCCGATCAAACAGGACTTCGAAAGTTTCCAACTCAGCGAGACCACCACCAACACCCTCGAGCAACCCACGCAGTTTGCCTATCCGCCGCTGCCTTGGATCGGCGCGAGGTTTAAGTTCGAAGTTCGGGACAAGGAGGGGACGAAGGCTCTCACCAAGACAATCGATAACAAGTTCTTTCAGCGCGGCTTCGTGTTCCTTGGCGATCATGAGATGAAGAATTACACCATCCAGGCGGACATGCTGACGGAAGGGAACAGACGCAAAATGTCGGAAGTCGGCGTCATCAATCAGCGATACCTGATCGTTCTCAAGGGCAACGATCAGAAGCTGGAGATCAATTCCAATCTCGAACGGCTCAGGGTTCCGGCGGTGGACGGTGAATCCAATTTCAAGTGGGTGCCCAACGCCTGGTACCGGCTTAAAGCGCGGGTGGATACCAGCCCCGACGGTTCCGGTGTTGTCCGCGCCAAGGCGTGGAAACGTGATGATCCGGAGCCGGAAAAATGGACCATCGAAGTGCCGCACAAAACAGCCCACCAGAGCGGCAGCCCCGGCCTGTTCGGTTTCGCCCCGCAGGATCAGCGCGTCTGCATCGACAATGTGATTGTGACTTCGAATCAATAGCCATCTACAAATCAGAATTTTAGAATGAAACCATCGTTTCTCTGTTCCTTTTTCACAACGGCCCTCCTGGGTTCTGGATTATCCACCACCGCCGCCGACTGGCCCGAATGGGGCGGCCATCCGTCGCGCAACATGTACTCCAGCGAGAAAGGCCTGCCAGACAAGTTCGAGCCCGGCAAAATGAAAGCAGGCACTCAGACGGTTGACATGTCCACCACCAAGAACGTCAAGTGGGTTACGAAGCTCGGCTCTCAGAGCTACGGCAATGCCACCATCTCCGGCGGCAAGGTTTTTGTCGGCACCAACAACGATGAACCCCGCGACATGAAACAACAAGGAGACCGGAGCATCATGATGGTCTTCGATGAGAAGACCGGTGAAATGCTCTGGCAGCTTGTGATTCCCAAGCTCGCTTCAGGCAGGGTGAACGACTGGGAAGGTCTCGGACTTTTTTCCTCCCCCAACGTCGAAGGTGACCGCGTCTATATCGTCACCACTCGATGCGAGGTCATGTGCCTCGACGTCAATGGACTCGCCAACGGTAATGATGGTCCTTTCAAGGACGAAGGCCAGTACATGGCCGGCCCCGGCAGGCCAAAGCTTGAGGTTGGGCCAAAGGATGCGGACATCATCTGGAAGTACGACATGATGGATGAACTCGGCGTCTTCCCCCACAATGCCTCGAACTGCTCCGTGCTGATCGTCGGAGACACCCTGTTCGCCTGCACCTCCAACGGGCAGGATTGGACACACTCCAACATCCCGAATCCCAACTCCCCGAGTTTCATCGCCGTTAACAAGAAGACCGGGGAGCTGGTTGGCGAAGACGATGCCAAGATCGGGCCGCGAATCCTCCACGGCCAGTGGAGTTCACCGTCCGCCGCCACGGTTGGCGGCCGTCAGCTTGTGTTTTTCGGCGGTGGCGACGGCTGGTGCTATGCCTTCGATGCCAAGCCGGTCAAGGATGGCGACAACAATTTTCTTAAGACCGTCTGGAAGGCCGACTGCAATCCACCTGAGTATAAAATCAAGGATGGCAAACCCATCAAATACCCCGCGGCTGAAGGTGTCAGTGAAATCAATTCAACTCCCGTCTTCTACAAAAACCGTGTTTATGTCGCCACCGGCCAGGATCCTGAGCATGGCGAGGGCGTCGGACATCTCGTCTGCCTCGATGCCACCAAGGAAGGCGACATCACCAAGAGCGGCGTTGTCTGGAGCTTCAAAGGCATTCATCGCACCATCTCCACCGTGTCGATCGATCCGGAGTCTGGCCTTCTCTTCATCGGAGACTTCTCGGGCTTCGTTTATTGTCTCGATGCCGAAACCGGGAAGCTCCACTGGACTTACGACATGAAAGCCCACATGTGGGGATCAACCCTTGTGGCCGATGGAAAACTCTACGTGGGCGATGAAGACGGCGATTTGGTCGTCATGGCGGCTACCAAGGAAAAGAAGGTTCTGTCCGAAACGAATCTTGGCGCACCCGTGTACTCGACACCGGTCGTTGCCAATGGCGTTCTCTACATCGCCAGCAACACCCATCTCTACGCCTTTTACGATTCCGCCCGTTCCAAGGGGTTGCCCGATCAGCCGACGAAAGTGGAGCTGAAGAAGTAACCCTGTTCTTCCAATCGACCTTTTAGAATCTACAGCACGTCATATCAACGGACGAATCGATATAATCAAAATATCCCGGCACATGAGCTCGACCATCACTCCTGAATCAATCCAACAAGCCAGAACGCAACTTGACGCGCATCTACGCGAGATCATCGAATGGCATTTCAATCCCGAGACCGGCTGTCCCTTCTGGCTCGATTGGGCCAGGAAGAACTTTGATCCGCGCAAGGAGATTTCCAAGTTCGAGGACATGCTGAAGTTTCCTCACTTCCAGGATGAATGGCTTCGCGACCTCCAGCCCGAGGTATGGGTACCCGGCAAGTTCAAGGGAAACCCTTTCAACATCTTCGAAACCGGCGGCACAACAGGAATGCCAAAGCAGCGCATCGGCTGGAACGACTACAAGGTCGATTACGAGGAATTCAGCGGCAAGGTCAGCGATGAACACTTTCCGCGTGGCGCAGCCTGGCTGATGGTTGGCCCCACCGGCCCGCGTCGGCTCCGTCTCGCCATCGAGCATCTGGCCAATTTCCGCGGCAGCTCTTGTTACTTCATCGATCTCGATCCACGTTTCGTGAAAAAAGTACTCTCCGCGAAAAAACACGAGGTCGCACGCGAGTACATGGACCATGTCGTTGACCAGGGAGTCACCATCCTGAAGCACCGAAAGGTCGCCGGACTCTTCACAACGCCCAAGCTCCTCGAAGCGATGGCCGAGAAAGTGAACCTTTACGAAGCTGGCATCCGGGGCGTCTTCTGCGGCGGCACCACCATGGCCCCGCAATACGTCCGCTACATCGTCGAGGAAGTTCTCGAAGGGAAGATCGGTTTTTACCCGACCTACGGCAACACTCTGATGGGCCTCGCCGCCAGCGTCCCGTTGCGTCCAGAGGACAAGTTCTCAATCACCTATTATGCGCCTCAACCACGTGCCGTGCTCCGCATTGTCGATCCGGCAAACACGAGCCAGACGAAGGGCTATGGTGAATGGGGCCGTGTCGAACTCACCACGCTGACGAAGGAATTCTTCATGCCTTGCTTCCTGGAACGCGACGAAGCGATTCGTCGCGAACCTCGCGCACCCTACTCCTGGGACGGCGTTGCCGAAGTTCGTCCGTTCGGCGCGATGGAGAAGCAGATCGTCGAAGGGGTTTACTGACTCATTCTCGCAGTCTTCCCCACCGCCATGAAATACCGCCGCTTCGGACGCACCGACCTCGAAATGCCTGTCTTTTCCTGCGGCGGGATGCGTTACCAGTTCAAGTGGCAGGATGTGGCTCCAAAAGAAATCCCAAGCGACAACCAGCGCAATCTTGAAGCCACGATCCACCGCGCGGTCGAACTAGGCATCAACCACATTGAAACGGCCAGAGGTTATGGCTCCTCGGAGATGCAACTGGGCGAAGTTCTCCCAAGGCTCCCCCGCTCGAAGATCATCGTGCAGACCAAGGTGGCGCCGTTCGCCGATCCCGAGGAATTCCTCCGCACGTTTGATCGCTCGCTGAAGTATCTGAAGCTTGATCACGTGGACTTGCTCGCATTGCACGGCATCAACAACCGGCAACTTCTCGATTGGTCTCTGCGCAAGAACGGTTGCCTCACAGCAGCCCGCAAACTCGTTCGCGACGGCTACGCGCGGTTCGTCGGCTTCTCGACCCACGCGACGACCGACATCATCCTCGACGCCGTCCGGACCGAGGAGTTCGATTACTTCAACCTGCACTGGTACTTCGTCAACGACCTCAACTGGGCGGCGATTCCCGAGGCGCGGAAGCGGGACATGGGCGTGTTCATCATCAGCCCCAATGACAAGGGCGGAAAACTTTATGCCCCTCCGAAAAAGCTCGCAGACCTTTGCCGCCCGCTGACCCCGATGCAGTTCAATGATCTCTACTGCCTCGCACGGCAGGAGGTTCACACTCTGAGCTGCGGCGCGGCGCGGCCCTCGGATTTCGACGAACACGTGGCGGCACTTGAGTTCTACGATCGCATCCCTGAAACCATTGCGCCAATCGAGCAACGCCTGCGCGAGGAGCTGGAGCGGACGCTCGGTCGCGACTGGTGCGAACGCTGGTTTGAAGGCGTGCCGAATTACGTCGATATTCCCGGCCAGGTGAACGTATTGGAAATCCTGCGTCTCTGGACCTACGCCAAGGCGCTCGAACTCGTCGATTGGGGCAAGATGCGTTACAACCTGCTCGGGCAGGCGGACCACTGGTTCCCCGGCGAAAACGCCGGCAACTTCGACCCCAAACGGATTCACGCCGCCATGTCGAGGAGCCCCTTTGCCGATCGCATCCCGGGGATCTTGCGGGAATCCCACGAGATGCTCTTCGACGAACCGAAGAAACGGCTGAGTCAGAGTTAAGGCGAAGCTGGGAAACAGTCGGCGGCGGGTGTTCAATTTCGCAGCTTGTACGAACCTTTCCAGTTCACTTCATAAGACTGCGCATGTGTCAGGTTCAACTCAACATGCTCTATCCCGCCGAACCAACGGCGGATCACATTTGGTACAAGGCGAAGGAGTGATGAGGCTCGATTCAGATCGCACTGCCACTGAGTGGCTGTTTAGTCGGCTTCGAAGGGTTATAGACTTTGTGGCCCTTTTTCGCACAGAAAAGCGGGGATTTTTCGGTCAGCACCGGCTAGTGTCGCCGCATGGTCAAAAAGCTCTTCCTCCTGGACGGCATGGCGCTGGTGTATCGGGCGCACTTTGCTTTCATTGCCCGCCCCATCGTAACATCGAAGGGCCTCAACACCTCCGCACTTTTCGGTTTCACGCAGACGTTGCTCGACATCATCAAGACGCAACAACCGACCCATCTCGCGGTGGTGTTCGACACGGAAGCGCCGACTCAGCGACACAAGGATTTTGCAGATTACAAGGCCCATCGCCAGGCAATGCCCGAGGAACTCCGCGACGCGCTGCCGCATGTCCGCCGGATGATCGAGACGTTTAACATCCAGGTCATCACGTGCGATGGCTGGGAAGCAGATGATGTGATCGGTACTCTTGCCAAACGCGCCGAATTGGAAGATTTCGTTTCCTTCCTCGTCACGCCAGACAAGGATTTCGGCCAGCTCGTTTCCGAGAAGATTTTTATTTTGAAACCTTCGCGCCTCGGTGATCCCCCTGAAATCCTCGGCGTGCCGGAAGTGCTGAAGAAGTGGTCCATCGAGCGACCGGCACAGGTGATCGATCTGCTCGGTCTCATGGGCGATGCTTCGGATAATATCCCGGGCGTACCCGGCATCGGCGAGAAGACAGCCGCCAAACTCATCGCTCAGTTCGGCTCCATGGAGAATCTTCTCGCGCGCACCAGCGAGGTGAAGGGCAAGCTGCGGGAGACGATTGAAGCCAACCGCGAACAGGCTTTGCTCTCGCGCCGGCTCGCCACGATTGATTGTGAAACTCCAGTGGCCATCCGCCTCGACGAACTCCTGTTGCGCCTGCCAAACGACGAAAAACTCAGAGACCTTTGTATCGAGTTCGAGTTCAATTCGATTGGCCGCCGGCTCTTTGGGGATGGGTTCAAAGCGGGCCGCGGCGCTCAGCCGGCGTCCAGTGATCCCACGCCAGCGGAGCCGATGGACAAGCCCGCCGAGCTGCTTCTTGGGCTCGAAGAACCGCCGTCCCCGGATCAGTCGCTCGATCGTTCGCAGCTTAGGACGATCGCCGACATCGGGCACGAATACGTTGTCGCCTCCGACGAGGAGTCCCGCCGCAGGTTGATCCAAACGCTGACAGGCAAAACACGTTTCGCGATGGCGGTTGCGGCGGACGGGACGAATCACACCTCGGCGCGGCTGCTCGGTCTGGCATTCTCGATGGAAGCGCACAAAGGGTTCTATGTGCCATTGCCGGAGGACAGGCAGCAGTCGCAGACGATGTTGGAGGAGTTCCGGATCGTGCTTGAGGCAGGTGGCATCGAGATCATCGGATACGACCTGAAATTCACGATCGCCATGCTCCTCGGACGTTGCATCCGGATTCGCGGAAGGCTTCTGGACATCATGATTGCTCACGGTCTGGTCGAGCCGGAGCTGCGGCACACGCTGGATTACGTGAGCGAAGTTTGCCTTGGCTACACTCCGTTGACGTCCGCCATACTCACCGGTGAAGAGAAGTCAACGGCCTCTTCATTTGCCGCGCTGCCGGTGGAAAAGCTGGCGGATTTCGAGGGCGAACGAGCCGATGTCGCCGGCCAAATCTGGCCGCACATCGAGCCGCTCCTTGCTCGGAAGGGCCAGGAGAAGGTTTTTCGAGATATCGAGTCGCCGCTGGTTCCCGTACTGGCGGACATGGAATTGACGGGCATTAAAGTGGACGGAAACGCACTCTCTGAAATCGGAGCGCAATTGGGAAAGCAGATTGCGGAGCTGGAACTTTCCGTTTGCCGCCTCGCGGGCCGCGAGTTCAACCTGAACTCCACCCGCCAGCTTGGAGTCATCCTGTTTGAAGAGCTGAAGCTGGCGGAGAAGCCCAGGAAGACCAAGACCGGGCTCTACTCCACGGATGAACAAACGCTCATCACGCTGGCAGGTGACCATGAAATCATTCAGAAGCTTCTCGAGTATCGCGAACTCTCAAAACTCAAGTCCACTTACGTCGATGCGCTTCCGCTCACCATCTCGCGGCGCACGGGTCGCATTCACACCACTTACCACCAGGTCGCAACGGCCACAGGCCGGCTGAACTCCCAGGATCCCAATCTCCAAAACATTCCCATCCGCACGGACCGGGGAAAGGAAGTTCGCCGCGCTTTCGTTCCCCGTGATGATGAGCATGTGTTGTTGTCGGCGGACTATTCGCAGATCGAATTAAGGATCATCGCCGCGTTGAGCCGCGAGACCGGTCTGCTCGAAGCGTTTCGCACCGGAGGAGACGTCCACACCACGACGGCGGCCGTTGTTTTCGGTGTACCCATCGACGCAGTCACACCCGAGATGCGACGCAAGGCAAAGATGGTGAACTACGGGATCGCCTATGGAATGTCAGCTTTCGGCCTGGCACAACGGCTGGGCATTCCTCGCAAGGAAAGCGCGGCGATCATCGATCAATACTTCGTACAGTTCAGCGGAGTGCGGCGTTACATGGCTGAGACCGTGGCCTTCGCCCAAGCGCACGGGTATGTGGAAACGGTCACCGGACGGCGACGCTACCTGCGGGACATCCGCTCCGCCAACGCCACCATCCGGTCCGCCGCCGAGCGCAACGCCATCAACGCCCCGATTCAGGGAACCGCCGCGGACATGATCAAGATCGCCATGGTGAACATTCATCGCGAACTCATCTCGCGCCGGCTCCGAACCCGGTTGCTGCTCCAGGTGCACGACGAACTCGTTTTCGACCTTCATGTCGAGGAAGAGACAGAGGTGCGCTCGATGATTGAAGAAAAGATGAGGAACGCGATCAATCTTGATGTGCCCATAATTGTCGAGATGGGCACCGGCAGAAATTGGTTGGAAGCGCACTGAATCGCCGCGTCCGCGCATTCACAAGTTGGCGGTCGTGGAACGCGGAATTCCGCGATCCGGCACCACGCTCGGCCAAGCCCAGTCTTGAGGTCTTCTCGTTACCGGCTTCGGGAGGCACCGCCGCCGCGTCACCGGGCTTCTCGCCGCTTGCGTTCCGTGACGTCGCGCGCGGAACTGAACAGGAGCAGCTGCCCTTCGATCCTCACCCCTGTGGCGCTGACTTCCACATCAATGATGGACCCGTCTCGACGCCGGTACTGGGTTTCGAAGACTGCGGATCGTTGCGCCAGATCGCGGATGATCTGCCCCAGCTCATTGGGCTTCCATCGGGTGTCCCAATCCGCCGCCACCATGCCTGCCAGCTCGTCGGAGCTGTATCCGAGCATCCTGCAGAAGGCATCATTCACCCGCACAATGCGCCCGCTCTCATTGAGGACGTGGAAGCCGTCATGGGCGCTGTTGAAGAGCGTTTCATTGCGCGCATTCCGCCTCTCCAATTCACGTTCGTGATGCTTTCTCTCAGTGTGATCCAACGCCGCGCCCACCAGTCCAGCCACTTCGCCATCAGGTCTATTGAAGGTCGCTTTGTACGACACCACATCTCGAAGCCGCCCATGTCCATCCACGGCGATGGATTCGATGGTGGCTTCACCCTGGCGACCGAGAAGCTCTTCGTCATGCGCCCGGTAGCCCTCGGCGATGTGTGGGGGAACAAGTTCAGCCGCCGTCTTGCCCAAAATGTCGCCGCGCTCACGGGAGAAAAACTTCTCCATTGCGCGATTGACGCCGATGTAATGGCCGGAAGTGTCCTTGTAAAAAACCGGCACCGGAATTGCATCGATCACGGTTTGCAGAAAGACAAGCTGGCGGAGGAGTTCCATCTGAGCGCGCCTTTGTTCGGTAATTTCCCGGGCGATTCCGCAAAAGACCGCTGGCTCGCCCTCAAGTCCAAGAACAATTGAGCCATCCGCCGAGTGCCAGAGCCAGGCCCCGGAGCTGTGACGGAGGCGCAATTCCACCGGCGGCGGTTGCTGGCCTCGCAAGATCTCGCCGAGGAAACGCCGGAAGCCCTCGAAATCGTCCGAATGGACAAATCCGCTGAATGACCGTCCCACGATGTCATCCGTTTGATAACCGAGCCGGGGCGTCCAATTGGGCGACGCGTAACGGCAGCTGGCATCGGGCGTCAGCGAGAAGAGGATGTCGTTCGCCTGTTCGACGAACGTTCGGAACCGGATTTCGCTGTGCCTCAGCGCCTCGTCCGTCGCCTTGCGCCGCGAAATGTCCATCAACGTGCCCGCCGCCCGCACCGGTTGATTGAAGCCATCTCGTTCAATCACCTTGCCCCGAACCAGCACCCAGTTCCATCCGCCTGACGCCGATCGAACGCGGCATTCGCACTCAAACTGTTCAGTGTACCCAATAAGATGTTTTTCGATGACAATCCTGGCCCGCTGGCCATCGTCGGCGTTGAGTCTCTGATCCCAGTCCGCCCAGGTCATTCCTGTGACGGGCGGCTCGAAGCCAAGCACTTCGACCGCTCTCGGGCTGTACCAGAATTCGTTCTTCTCCAGGTTCCAACCCCAAAAAGCTTCCTCGCTTCCTTCAAACGCCAGCCGCAAAACCTCCTCTTCATCCAAAAGGTTCGCTGGATTTCGTCTCATCGCCTTCGTCCGTTTCGCGAGGAGCAGGAACAACAATCCTGCGGAGAGGACAATGAAAGCGATTTCTTTGAGGCAGGCTTGCCAGGAAAATGGCGGCATGACCCCCTGCCACTTCTGCCCCGCGTACCATGACGAACCTTGCCAGAGCAATCCAAAGGCAACGTAGGTCAACACGACCCTCATTGGCTGCTTGGTGGATGATTGCATCTTCACGTGAATCTTTCAGGCGAACTGGCGCGCCCTCAGAATCTCAGACGGCTTCCCTCATCTGCAACACCGAAGTTGAGTCTTCAGGTGCAGTGCCCACGGCTGCGGCGGACTTCACGCCGAGCGTTGGCATCCTTGCCACAAGAACAATTAAAGGGTGGTCCGAGGCAACCGAAGGGTAGCTGAATGAAGTCTGGCATCTAGCCTCGCATCATGAGTTTCACGTTGAATCCAGATCTCGCGACGCAGCGGTCCTGTCAGAGTCCAGCCCTCTGCCCTCTCAGTCGGATTCGCGCCGGAGATTCGGTTCGCATCAAGCAACTCCTGGAGTCGTCTGGAGTGGCGGGCCGCTTGCGGGAACTTGGGTTCTGCGAAGATCAGGTGGTTCGGCTTGTGGCCCGCCAATCCACATTCATCTGCCAGGTCTGCAACGCACGCTTGGCCATCAGCGCCAAACTTGCTGAATTCATTCTCGTGGAACCCGCAAACACCGCAGTCGTCAACTGACCTCCGCCGTTCCGCCGGACAGCAATTGGTTCTGCTACCTGGCAGTCTCAAACGCACGCGTCTGGTGATCCAGACGCTTCTGAATTCCGCCGCACACCTTCTCGCACAAGTCGAATATCGCAGGATCACTGATCGAGTAGATGACCGTCAGGCCCTCCTTCCTCCTCGCCAGGATTCCCGATTCAATCAGCAATTGAAGATGTCTGGAGACATTCGCCTGGGTCAGCCCGGTCGCTCCAACAAGCTCAGTGACGTTCTTCCCGCCCTCCTCAAGCGCTATGATGAGCTTGAGCCTGCTGGGCTCGCTCAACGCCTTGAACCTTGCAGCTATCAGCTCCAGCGCATGATCCGACAAATCCTGGGGCGACATTTTTCGCGGCATAGACAAATAAAGATTTCAGCTTGCAAACCCACTGTATGAGTATATGCTCATATTGTCAATACAGTGCTCAATACGACTCAACCATGAAGATATTATGAAAATGGAAAATGCCATCCGCATTCTCGCCGGAACCATGGTGCTCGCCAGTCTTGGTCTTTCACACTGGTTCAACACCTGGAACTGGCTCTGGCTTGCAGCCTTCGTCGGGGTCAACCTGATCCAGTCGGCATTCACCGGGTTCTGCCCGGCTGAAATCATCCTCGGCAAGCTCGGCGTGGGGAAATCCGGTGACAGATGCTGTCAAAAAACCTGATTGGCAAATGAGTCCCATCCCCCGCTGATTCCGCATAACACCATGCGCAACGAAGCAGCCGCACGAGTTGGCGGGAGCCGGACCGGCGCCAAACTTCAATCATGACATCGCGCGACCATCTGGATCATCACCCGTTCCACCGTGGGATTCGTCCGCAGTGGCGAGTCCTCCTTTGGTCCTTGATTGCCTGCATCATGCTCTGGAATCAGGCGGTGGCTGCCGAATCCTGGACACTGGAACAAGCCCTGGCATTCGCCTCCACCAACAGTCCTGATGCTCGCATCAGCAAGCACCGAATGGCCATCGCTCGGGAAATCCTGGCTCAAGCCGACGCTGCATTTTTCCCCAAAGTTCAGCTTCAGGGCAGTTACACGCGAACAGACAATCCATTGGGTGTCTTCGGAGCGGCGCTCACACAGCGGGCTTACAGTTCAAGCCTGAATTTCAACCGCGTCCCGGACGCTGACGACCTTAATGTTCGCGGACTGCTGACAGTTCCACTGTATTCTGGTGGACGAAGCTCGGCGGCGCGGGATGCCGCGAAGTCTGGATCAGCGGCTGTCACGCTTGATGCCGAGACGACCAGGCACGCAGTCGCGTTCGAGATAGCCCAAAGCTTCCACTATGTGATCAAGACACGCCAGTTTGTTCGCGCCGCTGAAGCCGCCATCCAGGCCCTCGAAGGAAACCTTAAGGTCGCTCGCCACCGTCTGGACGCCGGCACACTGCTGAAAACAGACTTCCTTGATGTCGAAGTCCGCCTCGCCCAGTCGAGGGAAGATCGCAGTCGCGCAAAGAACGCCCTGGCGTTGGCCGAACACACACTGCGCGTACTCCTGGGAATCGAAGCCGGCGAAATAACCGCATCTGATACGACGCCATCAGTTCTTGCGCCGGACGTCGAGGATCAGGCTTCTCTACCGGAACTTGCCGCAGCCCGACATCGCGAGAGGGCCGCTGAAGCTGAGGTTCGCGGAACCAAGTCTGGATTCAGACCGCGAGTCAACGCCTTTGGAAGCGTGGATTTTGATCATGGCTGGAAGTTCAACAGCTCAGGCGAGAACTACACCGGTGGCGTCCTGCTTCAATGGGACTTGTGGGACGGGGAAACCACCAGACACCGTGTCGCTGCCGCCAAAGCCGCGCTTGACGTCCAGCGCGAAGAGGAACGCAAGCTCCGGCTTGCTCTGGATTTGGAACTGAAGAAAGCAAAACTCTCACTCGCCGATGCGCGGGAGCGGCTGGCAGTGACCGATCGTGTGATCGCTCAAGCGAGTGAGAGCGCCAACCTCGTGCGGGCACGATTTGAACAGGGAATGGCACTGTCAGCCCAATTGCTGGACGCTGAGACGTTGTTGACGACAACGCAGCTCCGCCGGGCTGACGCTGAGTGCGACGAGAGAATTGCCATCGCCGCACTGCGGAAAGCTCTCGGCCTGCCTCAAGTGCCACCCAGCGCCGCCAAATAATTCTATGAACGCCAGAAATCCTGACAGGTGCGTTTCATCATCGAGTGAAATGACGATCAATCTGAACGCGGACGGACACCTCAAGAAGTCGATTCCTTACAATTCGAGTGGACGCGAAAGCTCCCGCCCATTTCTCCCCAGGTTCGTAGTTATGCGAGCGACCAAAACATTCGTCCCTGTCCTTGTCGCAGCCGCGGCACTGTTGTCGGCCTGTGACCAAAAGCACCAGGCGGACGTATCAACGAATCCGAAGCCACCCGTCGCCATTCGCATCCAGCCAGCCGAAATCCAGAGTAGCGCCACGTACGAAGAAGTCGTGGGGACGGTACGCGCCAGAGTCAGCGCTCGCATCGAATCGAAGATCCAAGGCCGGATTCAGAAGCTGGAGGCCGTGCCTGGAATTCGAGTGAAGAGCGGCGAGATGCTTGTTGAACTCGACGCCCTCGAATTTCAAGCCAGGCTTGATCAAGCTCTCGCCACTCGCCGGCAGGCCGAACAAGATCTGGAACGAGCCGAATCGCTGCTCGGAAAGCAAGCCGCGACCCGGGCTGAGTTTGAAACCGCGCAGACCCGCCATCGGGTGGCAGTCTCCAGCGTCAAGGAAGCCGAGACGCTTGTCGCCAACACCAGAATAGTCGCGCCTTTCGAAGGAATCATCACTCAAAAGCATCAGAACGCTGGGGATTTCGCCACTCCGGGCCGTACAATTCTGGAGATCGAAGATCCGGCCACGCTGCGCTTCGAAGCGGAAGTGCCCGAAGTCTTGCTCAAGCAACTCAAGATTGGCAGTCCGGTCAGTCTTCGCAGCGGTGAGGCGGAAAATCTCGTCGAGTGCCGAGTCAGCGAAATTGCTCCAGCCGCCAACGTTGAAACTCGCAGCCACACTCTAAAATTCGATATTCCACCAGACAGCGGTCTTCGCTCCGGCCAGTTCGCAAGAATTTTCATTCCGTTGGCCGAGTCGCGGATCCTGCGCATCCCGGGATCAGCGCTCGTCCAGCGTGGGCAAATGGAAATTGTCTTTGTCGCGACACAGGGCGAGGCCCGACTTCGTTTGGTCAAAGTTGGCAGGTGGTCTGGCACGGATGTGGAAGTGCTTTCCGGCCTTGAAAATGGAGAACAGGTTGTCATCAACCCGAGCGCACAACTGACCGACGGACAACGCGTGGAGATCAGATGAAATCGACCAGGGAATCATCTGCAGAAATGCCGCTGGGTCTCGCAGGGCGCGTTGCGCGTGCCTTCATCAATTCCAAACTCACGCCTTTGGTGGTGCTGACGTCTGTTTTGCTCGGCCTCTTCGCCGTGATCATGCTGCCGCGTGAGGAGGAGCCGCAGATCAGGGTGCCGATGATCGATGTCCAGGTGTTTATGCCTGGTTTCTCGGCCAAGGAAGTCGAGCAACGCGCCACGCGCCCGATGGAGAAACTGCTCTGGGAAATTCCCGGTGTGGAATACATCTACTCGACTTCGCGGGAGGGAGAGTGCCTTGCCATCGTCCGGTTCAAGGTGGGCGAAGATTCCGGGAGCAGTCTTGTCAAACTCAACGCCAAGCTTCAGGCCAATCTCGATCGCATTCCCGCCGGCGTTTCGTTTCCCATCGTCAAGGCCCGTTCCATTGATGACGTTCCGATCCTCGCGCTGACGTTCCACAGTTCGCGTTATGATCACCTGTTGCTCCGCCGACTTGTGGCCCAGGTCGATGATGCGGTGAAGCAGGTGCCGCTTGTCGCCGAAACAACGATCATTGGCGGCGCTCGAAGACAGGTGCGAGTGCTTCTGGATCACAACAGTCTGGCCGCGCGCAACATTGCGCCTGCCGAACTGCTTCAAATCCTGAAGAAATCCAATCGACAGGCAACCGCAGGAAGCCTGACCACCTCGAATCGCGAAGTGCTGATTGAAACAGGCGACTTCCTCTCCAAAGCTGAGGATGTGGGGCGCATTGTGATTGGCGCTCATCGCGGCAAACCGGTGTATCTCCGGGATGTCGCCGAAATCATCGACGGCGCGGAAGAACCGACGAGCTACGTGTTCTTCGGCTCGGGAAACACACAAGCCAGCACGGATGAACCCGCGGTGACGTTATCCGTCGCCAAGCGTCCGGGCGCGAATGCGATTTCCGTCACCAGGGATGTTTTGCGAAAAGTGGAAACTTTGAAGGGCACTCTCATTCCGGCTGATGTCAAAGTATCCGTCACGCGCAATTACGGCGAGACCGCAGCGGACAAATCCAACGAACTTCTGCTGCACATGGGAATTGCGGTTGCCGGTGTCTCGATTCTGATCCTGCTCACCCTTGGCTGGAGGGAATCCGGAATCGTGGCCATCGCCATCCCATCAACGCTCGCCCTCACACTGCTGGTCTTTTACCTCTACGGATTCACCCTGAATCGCATCACGCTCTTCGCTCTGATCTTCAGCATCGGAATCCTGGTGGATGACGCGATCGTCGTCGTTGAGAACATCGTCCGGCACTTTCACCTCCCGTTGAACAAACAGCGTAATCCGATTTCCGTCGCGGTCGAAGCCGTCAATGAAGTCGGCAATCCAACGATCCTCGCCACGTTCGCCGTGATCGCCGCGGTGCTGCCCATGGCCTTTGTCGGTGGACTCATGGGACCGTACATGCGGCCCATCCCGATTGGCGCAAGCGCCGCCATGATATTCTCGCTCGCCATCGCGTTCATATTGACGCCGTGGGCTGCGGTGCGAATTCTCAAGGAAGGCAGACGGAAGCAGCCAGCGTCACTGGCTGAGCCCGTTGCGACCCAGCCGGCAGTCGGGTCGCGTCCACATTCCAATCACGAAGAGGATGCGTTCACCCGTATTTACCGTCGCGTGATGAATCCACTGATCCGACACCGCGCATGGCGGTTCGGGTTTCTTGGGGGAATAACCCTGCTGCTCCTCGGCTCAATGGCGTTGGTCGGCATCGGCTGGGTCAAGGTCAAGATGCTGCCCTTCGACAACAAGAGCGAGAGAGAGAGAGAAGAGACAGAGGGAGAATAGAGGCTGGTGCCCCGGGTGTCCGGGGTGGTGTCCCGGCTGTTGTCCCGGCTGGTGTCCTTGCTCGCCGTTGCCCCGGTGTCCCGGCTGGTGTCCCCCGTGTCCCGGCTGGTGTCCCGGCTGAAGTCCCGGCTGGTATCAGGGCTGGTGTACCAAAGTTGCCCCGTTGTCCCGGCTGGTGTCTGGTGTCCCGGCTGGTCCGGCTGACGTCCCCGACCCATTTGTGGCAACGGTGGTCCCGACCGAACGGTCTGAAATCATTCATGCATCAATCATAAGTGACTCATCCATCATCCATGAATCAACCATCACTCCTTCATGATGCGTTCATGAAACCCCTTTCATGAATCTTTCATGAATCATTCATGAAAAAGACCATGAGTAGTCCATCATCCACGAATCCTCCTTCATGAATCCGTCATGAATCCTTTATGAATCATTCATGAATCGTTCAAGAATAAATCATGAACCGTTCGTGAATCATTCTTGAATCAATCATGAGTCAATCATGAATCATTCATGAATCGTCCTTGTATCAAACATGAACCACTCATAGACCAATCATGAATCGAACATGAATCTGTCATGATTCATTCATGAAACTTGAATGAATCCGTCATGAATCCTTCATGAATCCGTCATGAATCCTTCATGAATCATGGATGAAATGTTCAATCATTCATGATACAATCGTGAATCATGAATCATTTTTGGCTCAATCATGAATCAGTCGTGAATCAAGCATGAACCATTCATGAATCGTCCATGTATCAAACATGAATCATTCATGTACCCATCTGAATCGAAGATGAATCAATCATGTTTCATTCATGAAGCCTCGGCTCCTTGTCGCCTCGGTAGAGTCCCGGCTCCTTTGTTGCAACGGTGGTGTCCGATCCATTTGTGGCCACGGTGGTGTCCCGACCGACCCGTCATGAACCCGACATGAATCACTGATGACTCATTCATGAATCAATCCCGGGGGGCCCTTCGTGCGGCAAGCTGGTCCCAGCGTGCGATTCATTCCTCCCCTCCCCCAACCTCCTTATCACCCGCAGGGTGGCATTACAGGTATTCACCAATGGTTCATGAATGATTCATGAAGGATTCATGAAGGATACATGAAG
>SXMN01000317.1 GCA_005777315.1 Verrucomicrobiales bacterium | reverse complement strand
GTATGAAACTGGAGTGAGCGTCTCGGACGATGAACTGGCTCGCGTCCATATCACGCCAGCGAAGTTCCACGGGGAATGGAACTATGTCATCGAACCCCGTTAACTAACATTTGCTCAAGTTATTATTTCGCCCGCCCTTAACCCAAAAGGCTTATTAAGTGGGAAGAAAAGTTCGAGCACGCGAGTGGGAAGTTTTTTGGGAAGTCGGACCTCGACTTCTTGCGGCTTTTCGAGGGTTTCCCCCAGCTTTCAACGGTGCAGTTCTGCGATGCAGAATGTGCAGCATTTCGTAGGAATCGATCCCGAGGAATTGAACTTCCAGACTGAACCCAGATGTTACAGCAACGAGCAGTGGTCTTGCAGACTGTTGGTTCGGTTGCCCGGCCAACGGGACTTGGAAAAGGTAACTGAAGGCAAATCCTTTGTCCCGTCCGCGACTGTGAACCCAACAGCCTTGGCGAATCACTCACCCACTTGGGACAAGATGAATCGTTCCACAGTGGCATCCACAAAGAAACCGGCCTCCAAGCGCAGCCGCTGGATTTCGCTTCGCACGTTCGGAATCCAACCGGCGAGTTTAGCATGGATCAGTTCGCCGAGCACACCAGCCACAGAGAGCCCGACGTGCCGGGCTGCTTCGCGTCCGCGTCTTTCGTCCACCAGCAGCACGCCGGCCTTGAGTTGACAAGCAAGCGCGATGGCCGCCGTTTCACCCGGATCGAGAGGAAACGGTAGCTGGTGTGTAGAAGTCTCATCCAGTGGTTCGACGATCAACCAGCGGTCCGAGAGCGCTGCCTTGATAAGTTGCGCTCCGCCAGGATGACTTAGAGCGGCAAGCTCATCGGCGACAGCCGGAGGGATTCGGATGACGCCATGTCGCCGTTAGAGAAAATCGAGCCTTCCGACGATGGCGAGGTTTGAAACTAGCGAAGTGTTACTGACGACGCGCATGAGCGAGATCTTCCTGCGCCTCCTTCAGCCCGTACTGCCGTGGAATGCCACGCTCCGCAAGCGCGACTCCAAAAGCGAACTGATCCAAGTTGGCCATGCGAGCTCCCTGACCAAGCGTCAGCCATCCGGAAGCGTAGAAGCGGCAGGCCAGTTCGATCTGCATATGCCGCTCGCGTTCGCCCGGCCCGAGCGGGAGGCTCGCGAGGGTTTGCTCGTCAAAATCAAGAGTGACGCTCATAAAGTTCGTTCTTTCCGTCGGCAGCTTATCACGAACCTCTCGCACCACAACAGTCGAAACGGTGTTTACGCCCTACGCGCTGCGGGCCGTGAGTTGGTGCGCCAAACATGAGCGCAATCTCACAAATCCACCACGCTTGCCTGTCTCTGGCAAAATCGTCGCGCATGTCGATATCCGACCGAACGGGCCAGATCCAGGGCCTTGCCGAAGTCACCCCCCACCTCCCCGGGGGCATGAGCATCCGAGCCAAAGGTGATGGCCACACCCTCATTGTGCGCCAATGCCAGTATCTGCCGGCTGGGATAAATCTCACGGCAATCTTTGCGAAGTCCGGAAGTATTCAATTCAATCGCGGTATCAGTTCTGCGGGCCGCTTTAAGGAACGCCATGAAGAGCGGAGTGCAGTCTGTTTTCGGGTAGAAGCAGAACTTCTTGGCGAGATCGGCGTGGCCGATGATGTCGAAAAGATCGGATTCCGCGGCCATCGTCAGCCGCTCAAAGTAGATGCTCCATGTTTCAAACGGGTCGCGCTCCTTCCACCTCGAAAGCTTCTTCGGGTTATCGAAGTCCCAGGAGTCCGAGATGTAATGCACGGAACCAATCAAGAAATCCCACGGGTGTCTGCCGGCCAGATCCCGAATCCATTCTTCGTGCCCGGGGATATAGTCAACCTCCAGTGCCAGGCGGATCGTTATCTGCGGAAATCGCTTTTGAGCCAGCCGCACCTTTTCCACATACTTGTCCAAATCACTGGTGAACATGCGCCAGTCATCAAATCCGTCCTCCCGCATCGGGGAGTGGTCTGAAAAACCGATCTCATCCAGCCCCAGTTCAACCGCCCGTGCCGCGTAATCAACTGGCTCTCCCACTGCATGATGGCAGAGGGGAGTGTGCATGTGATAATCAGCCGGCAGAATCATCGGCGGCACTGTAGCCCAAGCTCCTCCGGAGCCAATTACTTTTGCTGCCAGTTTTGCAGCCAGTCATTCGAATCTTATGCAGAGCGTGTAAGCCGAATCATAGTAACCGACATCGGCGAGCCCGAAGCAGGTGGCGAGAAACGTGTTGATATGGATCGCCTGCACCTTGGCGCCGTGCCTGGATAACAGTTCGCAGATTCGGGGCAGGCTTAGAGTGTTCCAATGATAATCATCCAACGGGCGAACTAGGTGATCAGCTCCTTGGTGCATCTGAAAGAACCCCGCTGAGATTCCCATCCTCGTCACCCGACACAATTCTTCCAGCGCCCGCTCCATCCCCTCGATAGACAGGTGCTCGAAAAGATCATGAACGAAGCAGCAATCGAAAGTCTTGTCGCCGTACGGCAGTTCAAACACGTTTTCCACCTCAAACCTCGCCGTCGGAAACATCTGCTGGGCGTTCACCACGTTCTTTTCGCAGAGATCAAATCCCGTGTATTCCAGAAACCGCGCCAATCCAAAACTCTCCAATGTCCGATAATCGTTGGCTGAACCACAGGCGGGTTCGAGCACGGATATTCGACTCCCATCAATGCCAGCCAGAGCTGACCGCCAGACGGTTTCCAATGCTCCATAGGTTTTCTCCAAGGTCAGCGTTGCCGGAGTACCCGCAGAGATGCTCTGAAAAAACTGACGGACATAATTTGGCACTCCCGAGCCGTCGGGTTTTACGAACGCCTGGTTGAAAGCATGGACAACATGGCCGGGAATCGGGCGTCCTTCCGCGTTGTCGGCTCCGAGTCTTAGCGCGTGCTCGATCACAACAGCCTCGTCCGCATCAATGGCTTCTCCTGCCAGGGCACGCAACCACGGAACAACAGCGCTGAAGCGCAGTTCCTCCATGCATAAGGCCGGGAACTTTTCCGAAAAAAGCGCCTCGATCAGGAAATGGCGCCCAAGGATGCTTTGCGGGTTGATGCGCGGATCATGAATGTCCGCCACCATATAATCCCTGAGCATTGCGGAGTCATGCTGCATCCACGACTTCTTCAATCTCTCGGTTTCTTCTGCCAGCAGTTGATGCATGATAAAAAGTTAGCGCGCCGACCAGTCTGACCGCCACTTTGAGAAGATTGCGTAAAACGTAATGCGCTAAAGTGGATCACCCATTTACGTTTTATTCATTACTCCTTACGCAGCACTTTCCCATCATCGACCTCCAAGGTTTAACGCAAGCCGGACGATGATTGCGCCTCCACCCACCGCGCCATGAGCCACAGCAAATCCGACAGCCGGTTCAAATAAACGATGATCGCGTCGTTCCGGAGTTGGTCCGTTTCCTGAAGAGCGCACACACGCCGTTCCGCCCGGCGGCACACGGTTCGCGCCACGTCGAGAGCAGCGGAGTGCAAGGAGTCACCTGGCGTCGCCCAGCCCGCGTAGGTGATCTTTTGCGCCTCGATCCATCCGATCAATTGATCGAGCTTCGCCACCCATTCCGGAGCGACCAGCTTGTACCCATCCCTCTCGTATCTCGGGAGATCATCGACTGTGGTTGCCAATTCACCCATGAGATCCACGAGTTCCTTCTGGATTACCAAGACATTGGCTCTAATAAAATCATGAGTCGCCACGGCCCTTGCCATGCCGAGCGCCGAGTTCAGTTCATCCACGCACGCGTAAGCCTCGACGCGTGGATCGCATTTGCTCACGCGCCTGTTGTACATCAGCCCGGTTGTCCCTCCGTCGCCAGTCTTGGTTGCGATGCTCATGAAGTGGCAATGGTAATTCAGAGATTTTGAAAAGCAAAGAACCGTGGAACGAGCGCCTTCCCATGAGCGGGGACCAGAAGACAACTTCCTCCTCGTCTCCAGGCCGAAGTGGTGCAACCTTGCGGCAATTCAAATCACACATGAGCAAACGTCGCATCCAAGCCGCGCCAATGTCGCCGAATCGGTTCCCGCTCCCAGCCTGTCGAGAGTTCAACGGGGTCTATGCAATCTTGGCATGGCTGTTGATGGTCTTCGGCCAGGCAGTGGCCGCCGACCGGATGCTTGACCCCGTGATGCACCACATCGGCGACACCAGAATGAAGGGGTGGACCGATGTGCCGGTCCGGCCCGAAGGCAAGCGATATGATCTGCGATTCCTGTCAGCTCCGAATCCAACGGAGTGGACGCTCTCGCTGAAACAACGGGACGTGGAGGACGCGTGGCACATCGAGATCAATGGCAAACATATCGCCGATTTGAAGAAGAAGAAGGACGCACAGGTCCGATATTATGCAATTCCGCCCGAGACACTTCGCGCGGGCGAGAATGTGTTGAGCATCGTGCCGTTCGATCCCAAGGACGACATTGCCATTGGCGTCTGCTACCTGTGGGAGAAATCACTGCGTGAAGCCGCAAAGCTGGTGACGGTGCAGGTTCGCGTTCGCGACGAAGCGACTCTCCAGCCTCTTCCCGCTCGAATTACCATCGCCGACAAAAAGGAGAAACTCGTCGAACTCTTCAACGCGACAAACAATACCACCGCGGTCCGGAATGGCATCGTTTACACCAGCCGTGGCGAGACTTCTTTCGATGTCCCTGAAGGTGAATACGTGGTGTACGTGACGCGAGGGATGGAATGGAGCCGCATCCGGCAGCCCATCATCGCGACCCGCTCCGCCCCGCCTGAGGTGGACGCCGTCCTCCGTCGCGAGGTGGACACCACGGGTTTCATTGCGGCAGACACTCATATCCACACAGTCACATTCAGCAGGCACGGGGATGCATCGCTCGACGAACGAATCATCACGATCGCGGGTGAAGGCGTGGAATTCGCCGTTTCCACGGACCATAATCATCACACGGATTATCGTCCGCCACAGACAAAAGCCGGGCTTCAAAGTTTCTTCACCCCTGTCACCGGAAACGAGGTCACCACTGAAATGGGGCACTTCAACGGTTTCCCGCTCCCGCCAGGTGGGAAGATTCCAGATTACAAACAGTCTGACTGGGTGAAACTCGTTTCTGACATTCGACTCAAGGGCGCGAAGGTCGTCACGCTCAACCATCCCCGCTGGCCTAGCACGAACAAGGGCCCCTATGGAGTGCTCAATCTAAATCGCGGGTCAGGCGATCGTGTCGGAGGCACGAAGTTTACATTCGACTCCATGGAACTGGTTAATTCAGCCACCTCGCTGCAGAAGGATCCTCTCTACCTTTTCCAGGACTGGTTTTCGCTCCTAAATCATGGCGAACGCATCACCGCAGTCGGTTCATCTGATTCACACACAATCTACGACCCAGTAGGCCAGGGGCGAACGTATGTCCGCAATTCCACCGACGAAGCATCGGCTATCAATGTCGAGGAGGTTTGTAAAAACTTTCTTGCGGGAGATTCTTCGATCAGCCTCGGGATTTTTGCCGACGTAACAGTCAACGGTACATTCAAAATGGGGCAGCTCGTCCCAGCCCGCAGCCGGAAGGTGGAGGTGGCCCTTCGAGTGCGGGCTCCTGGCTGGATTAGTCCACAGCGAGCCATTGTCTTTCTCAATGGGGTTCCCACAGCAGAGATGGCTGTCCCGGCCGGGAGCGCGCAAGCCACCGACGCTCGCTTGAAATTCATCATTCCGACACCGGCACACGACGCCCATCTCGTGTGCGTGGTCCTTGGGGCGGGAGTCAAGGAACCTTGCTGGACCACTTATGAGAATTACACGCTTGCGGCGACCAATCCGCTGTACCTCGATGTGGACGGCGATGGGCGTTACACCAATCCGCGTGAAACTGCACGCGCGCTTCTGGGGCGTTTCGAAGGTGATACCTCGAAGCTCCGTAATTTGATGAACAAGACTGACGAGGTGATAGCGCTGCAAATGATGAGCCTTGCCCGAGCCGACGCTCTGGAACGCCTTGGAGAAGTCCTGATCCCGATTGCGGAGACAAACAAGAATTTCGAACTCTACCAAGGCCACCTCCCGAAGGCATTTCCTTGATTTGGAGACCTCCTGAATCGGCGGTCGCTTTGAATGAGCGACGAAGCAAAGGAGATCACGGACGGAACAGCACTCGCGCGTAAACGTAAGCCACCAACTCGTCCACCACATCGCGCACGCCGTTGCTCGATTTCCACCAGCGGTTGGGATCGTACTCCTGGCGCGGAAAAGAAATAACACCGACCTTCCATTGCTGGCCGAGAGCCATCTTGTAAAGCAACCAGCTCCGGCGGGCGTGCGGTCCGATGGAGAGCACATCCACCTCCTCAACGGACTTGGTTCGCCTCAGCCAATCTCGAACTTCAAGGGCCGTGGTGTAGGTGCGATCTCGCTCAACGCGGGCAGAAGGCAGGACCACAAGCTTTTCTTCGGGCATACCCACCCGACGCAGTGTGTTTGCCGCAAGTTGGGCATAGCTCTTCTGAGAAAGGATGTAGCTGCCTCGCTCAATCTCCGTGCCGGTCACCAAAAGATGTTTGTAACCTCCCTCGCTTAAGATTCGTGGGATCTGTTCCAGCGCGTAATCAGGCGCCCAACCTTCCACCACAAGCAACGCGCCGCGGACAGGTTGTGTTGGTGCCAGGAACGGCATCAGGTTTTGGATGGCAAACCACCCTGCTCCCGCTAGGAGCAATAGAATCGAGATCCAACCCGTAAAAGTTGGCCTCCAGCACATCCGCTGTTTCATTAGTCGAATGCTCATCCCAGCTATGGTGGTCCTGGTGAAATGCGAAACAAGAGTTTTTTGCGCCCGATTTGCCGAAAGGTCTTGATGCCGGAACCCCACACCGGCTGTGCTTCTGCGTCATGGAACAGTTCCTCTCATCATTCACCGAACCTTTGAGCATCGTGTGGCTGCTCACGCTGGCCGGTTTCGGTTGCGCGATTCGGAAGCGGCAGTGGGGTTCGGCGCTTTGGCTCGCGGTGATCGCCATGGCCATGTCGATCGCAGGCTCACGCCTGTCCTCGCGCCTGCTGGCATCTCTTGAGCGCCCTTATTCAGAGGTTAATTTGGAGGCATTGCCCGTTTGCGATGCGGTGGTGGTTCTCGGAGGCGTGATGGGATCCGTGGGCATTCAACCGTTCAGTTTCGACTTGAGTGCGCGCGCTGACCGGGCAGTGACCGGGATGGAATTGATCCGCCGAGGCAAGGCGCGGACGCTGATCTTTGGCGGTGGTGGCGGCAAGCTGACCGATGGCAAGCCTTGGGGTGAAGGGATCTTATTGGAAAACTGGGCACGAAGCTGGGCAATGGCGACGACAAACGTACTTAGCCTCGAGGTCTGCGCCAACACTTACGAGGAGGCCTTGCAAGTGCGCGATCTGGCCAGGAAACATCAATGGAAGAGCCTCCTTCTGGTTACATCCGCGTCACACATGCGACGCTCGGAAGCATTGTTTCGTTCCCATGGAATTCAGGTCGTGCCGGTAGCGGCAGATTTCCCAGGTCTGAGTTCACTTTCAAGACAGTGGCCGTTCCGAATTACCCCCCGCCTGAACCATTTGGAACATCTCGAACTGTACCTGCATGAGCAGATCGGCTGGTGGTACTACTCGCTTCGAGGGCGAATTCGTCGAACAAATTGAATGTTGATCCAGCTTCTCGGTTTGGCTCGGGGGGAGGAGCGCTCAATACACGTCCCGTTGATAACGTTTGGTGGATTTCAAATTTGCCACGTATTCCATCGCCTGCTCCGGGGTCTTGCCGCCGGCAGTCTGGATAACCTGGAGCAGCGCGGTATCGACATCCTTTGCCATCCGGCTGGCATCGCCGCAGACGTAGAAATTTCCGCCCTCTTCAAGCCATCCGTAAAGTTCCCTGGCGTGCTCCAGCATCCGCGATTGCACATAAATCTTCTCCGCCTGGTCACGGCTGAAGGCGAGGTCGAGCCAGTGAAGTGTGCCGTCGCGCTGCATCGCTTCGAGTTCTTCGCGGAAGAGGAAGTCCGTCGCGCCGCGCTGGTCGCCGAAGAAGAGCCAGTTCTTGCCCTTCGCGCCCACCGCGCGCCGCTCTTCGAGCAAAGCGCGGAACGGCGCGATGCCTGTTCCTGGGCCGACCATAATCATC